>NZ_QEQK01000005.1:300000-406482 GCF_003151135.1 Abyssibacter profundi | reverse complement strand
AGCTTCTGCAATACTCTCGTGGCGTGCATGGCGAGCCTCGCTTCTTGTCGGAAACGAGGAAAAAACTCGTCGTGCACGCGCTGTTTTCACCGCAAGCTACACCTCAAGCGGTTGATTACGCAAGGAAAGATGTGGGGAACCCTCAGGGTCAAAGCCCTCTCAAGCAAGAATCACAGTAGGCCTGGGTTTCCTGCACTTGCAGCAGGGCGTTTGGTTTGGGTTACATCCGCCGCGTTGGTCGCTGTGCCAATCAGCGTGTGCACTAGTGTTATGACCCAGTGCAAGCCCGGATCAGGCCTTGCATTGCAACAGGCGACTACACGATGAAACAGGTCGCCGACCATTGCGGGGTTCACTATGCGGCGGTTAGTCGTGCTGTTCGACGCTGTGAATTAGCGTGAGGGTGTCATTTTGCGAGAACTGCCCCATCTCCCAGCTCGAACAGGTAGCTTGAACTAGATCTCGTTCGCACACTCGCGACCTTTTTCAGAAGAAACGCCGTCAGAGTGTTAGCCACGAGGCTCATTAATCGAGCATTTCGGCGTAGACACATCCAGTCACGGATTGCTCAAGCGGCCAACGACCGGTGAACTTCTTCGAGATCAAAGTCCGCTTGCAACCCCATCCAGAACTTCTCACTGGTTTCGAAGTAGCGAGCCAACCGCACCGCAGTGTCGGCCGTCACACCGCGCTTACCGAGCACGATCTCGTTGATCCGCCGCGGGGGCACACCGATCTCACGGGCCAGCTTGCTTTGACTCAGGCCCGCCGGCTCGAGGAATTCTTCCAGCAGAATTTCGCCAGGATGCACGTTGGGCAGTTTGTCCATTCGTCGCTCCGCGCTCAGTGATAATCCACGATCTCGACCTGCTCGGCATTGGCATCTCGCCACACGAAGCAGATACGCCACTGGCGATTGATGCGAATGCTGTGCTGCCCCTTGCGCTCGCCCTTCAAGGCTTCCAGGCGATTCGCTGGCGGCACGCGCAGGTCATTCAGATCAACCGCGTTGTTCAACATCCGCAGCTTGCGCCTGGCAACGGATTGCATCTCGGGCGGCAAGCGCTTGGATCTCACGCCCCGCCAAATCGATTCCGTCTCAGCGCACCGAAAGCTACGGATCATGAATCGACCATAACGCGACGCGTTACGTAACGCAATCCGTTATGACTTCCGGACACCGAACGCGAAAGCAACCGTGTGAATCCGGATGGTCGAGCGCTATCCGGATACGGTTGAACGGCTGGCAGCAATCTGAGCGACAACATGCTGCCTGACCGCTTGGACAGGTTGTCACCCGAGGTCAGCACATTGCGGCGACCCCGAGTGCCGACGACGCCCCTAGCCCCTAGTAAATCGACGCCTCGCCCGGCGGGCGGGTTTTAAACCGTCGATGCAGCCAGAGGTACTGCGCCGGGTCGCGACGAATTTCTTCTTCCATCATGGCGTTGAGGATGGTGGCGTTTTGCACGTCATCATCGGATGGAAATTCATCGGGAATCTCCCGGAAGCGCAGGCGGTAGTGGCCGTCGTGGTCATCTCGCCATTGCGAGAGGAACAGCGGCGTCGCGCCGGATTCGCGCGTGAGCCAGCCGAGTGTTTTGAGCGTCGCGGTCTGCACCCCGAAGAACGGCGCGAAGACGCTGTGCTTGGCACCCAGGTCTTGATCGAAGGCATACCAGGCCAGGTTGCCGGCTTGCAGGTAAGCGATGAGCGCATGCAGCTCGCGCTTGGAGAAGGCATCGTGCCGGTACGGTGCGCGGCGATTCTCGATGACGCGATCCAGCAGCTTGTTGCGGTTGGGCCGGTACATATAGGCCACCGGGTGAATCGCATCGACCAGTGGCAGCGCGAAATCGAGAATTGAAAAGTGCCCGCCGTACAGCAGCACACCCTTACCCCGGTCCAACCCGGCCTGAAGCAACTCCAGGCCATCGATGCGTAGGTCCCGCCGGTAACGGGTCATGTCGCCAAACCAGCTGCGCGTGCACTCGACCATGCCAATGGAGTTGGCGATAAAGGTGTCGCGGACCAGCGCATCCTGCTCTTCGGGAGAGCGCTCTGGAAAACAGGCGCGGATGTTGGCGTTGGCCATCTTCCGGCGACTGCCGCCCACGGCGTAACCCAGCTTGCCCAGCCATCGCCCGACGCGCTGTTGGGCTGCATGCGGCAGGTGCCCCAGCAGCCACATGAATCCGAGCAACAACCACGCCCCCCAATAGCGCGGGTGCAGGGACTCTAAAAGGGTGATCTGGGGGCGTGGCTTTCTCAAACTGCCGACTATCCAAGCGATAGGAAGGGGGCAAGAGTCTACTGACTTCTCGCCGGCCCGGGCCAATCGGCGCGGGCGCAGCCGCATCGAGGCCAGAAGTTCACCCATGTACGGTTCGCCAGCCGGCCTGCTGAGATCGACGCCGTGCTGACGATCACACCCCTGCAGCGGCGGATCCCAAAGACAGCTCCGTCGCGCCACGAAAGCTCATAGTGGCGTAGGGCTTGAAGCCCGCCCCGAGCCGCAACGCCTTGCCAGACTGCATCAGCAGATACCGCGCAGTAGACTCCGCCCGACCATCCGCTCATTGGCCCGACCCCACCATGTCTAATCACAGCTCGCCCTACCCCATCGGCACCCCCGGCAAACCCTGGCGCGAGTCCGAAGTCAGCGAATGGAGCCGGCAGCAGACCGTCCAACGCAGCTATGCGGACGATGTGCAGTCAGTCGTGGAGCAACTGGCCAAGCGCTTCGACCACATCCAATACGGCCGACTGGCGGTTGATCCGGCGCGCTACCCGCTGCACGCGCTGCGCAGCCAGGACTGGAACGACACGCTGCCCACGATGCTCGTGACCGGCGGCGTCCATGGTTATGAGACCAGCGGGGTGCTGGGGGCACTGCGGTTTCTCGAAGAGGCGGCCGCGGCCTACGACGGCCGGGCCAATCTGCTGGTGGCGCCCTGCGTTAGCCCCTGGGGATACGAGCGCATCCAGCGTTGGAACCATGCCGCTGTCGATCCGAACCGCTCGTTCTGCGACAACAGCCCGTCGCAGGAGGCCGCCGCCCTGTGGGCGCTGGTGCGGCCGCTACGGGCCCGCATCGTCATGCACATCGACTTGCATGAGACCACGGACACGGACGAAACCGAGTTCAGGCCCGCCCTGGCCGCCCGCGACGGCAAACCCTTCGAGCCTGGCGAAATTCCGGACGGGTTTTATCTGGTCGACGACACCGAGCGGCCGCAGCCGGCGTTCCAGAACGCCGTGATTCAAGCCGTGGCGGCGGTTACGCATATCGCCGAGGCCGATGCACAGGGCGAAATCATCGGCTCACCGATGGTCGCCCCCGGCGTGATTCGCTACCCGCTTGGCGCGCTGCAGCTCTGCGCCGGCATGACGGATGCGCGCTACCGAACCACCACCGAGGTCTACCCCGACAGCCCGCGCACCGATGCGGAAGCCTGCATCCGGGCCCAGGTGGCGGCCGTGACCGCGGCAATCGATTTTGCGCTGGCGGCCTCGGCGTAAGCCCGCCGCGTCGTCGCCTGGTCAGCTGAGGACCGCCTCCCCACGGCGCGGTGCTCGCGATGAGCGACGGGAAACACTGATCTATTCTCGCGCCTTGCCTGGCCTGTTTGCAGGCAGCAACTGGGCGGCGCGAATAGATCAGTGTTTCCCTAGTGCAGGCAACAATGCTTGTATTTGCGCCCACTGCCGCATGGGCAAGGCGCATTGCGGCCGACCTTAGGCGCTTCGCGCACGGCGGTCTCGACGGGCGAGTGACCCGGTGCTCTGCGTGCCAGCCAGTAGGCGTGGATGGACCGTGCGCAGTCGGGAATCTGCGCGGCCATGAGGTCGAGGTCCGGGTCGTCCAGGTCGGCGGTGATCTCATCGTCTAGCTCCGCGCCAAACACCAGGATAGGCAGCAGCGCCAGTGCGAATTCGTCGTCCCCGGTGTCCCAGCCCTCATCCAGATCCAGCGCGCGGACGTAGCCCGCACACCAGGGCAAGACAAACGGCTGGTCCAGCTCCTCGAACTCATCGAAGATCGGATCAAAGCTGTCGGGCGCTTGCATGAGCGTCCCCGCAATCCCGTTCATGTGCCGCATGATCAGCTCCAGCACGTGTTGTGCATCGGCCTGGTCATCCGGTTGCAAGTCGTGCCCCGCGGCCATCGCAGGCAACCAGATTGACGGCAGGACGGTATTGGGTCCGCTGACGATTGCAGTCAGAAAGCCGTCTAGCTCACTCAGGCTACAAACCCCTGGGTCCACATCTTCGCCCTGCTCCGCGACAATCCGTTCGGCACGCGCCTCCAGCCAGGCATCCAACTCGTGCATTTCCGTATCGGAGAGCGGCTGTCTGGGGTCGGTCATGTGCAGGTGTTCCAGCGGGCGGGGGTACCTGCCGATTGTTTCGTCTACGGGCCGGTACAGCAACCGGGGGGGTCATGCGTGCCGCGCGGCGTCACCGACTGGCTCGCATTTTGCTGCACGTCCCTCACAACAAACCGCCCTGCACAACCGAGACAGGGTGACAGGGGTGCGATTACCGTAAGGGGCTGAAGCCCGTTCGGGTTGCGAGCGAGGAAGCGATGTTCGACGTCACCATTATTGAGCGGGCCCTGCGGGATCGTGCCAGCGATTCCGAGCGCGAGATCAGCCAGGAGCACATGGCGCTGCTGCTGTACTGGGCCTATGGCTGGACATTGGCCAATCGCGGCAGCCGATTGTTTGACGGTGGCATCGTGGCCAGCGAGATCGGCCCGATGCCCCGACAGTGGACGGAGCGGCCGCGCCCACCCATTGCCGGCCGTCGCAAGACCGAAGCCGCGTCGGTCACGTGGATTGTCGAGTCAACCTGGGTGTCACTGGCGCGGGTCCAGCGCCCCGTACTGCTCAGCATGACCACCGGCGAAGGCTCGGCCTGGCGGACGGTCATGGACCGACACCTGGGGGATGTCACCGACTTTCCGGTCATAGACGACAGCCTGATCCTGACGGAATTCGGCCGCAGAATTCGCCGTAGCTTTGATGCCCGCTCTCGAACAACCCGCGCACACCTAACCACCCGCCGAAGCCCCAGCCCTGACCTCGAACGCTAGGGAAACACTGATCTACTCGCACCACCAAGACGGGGCCGGTGTTTCCCTAGATCAGGTTGAGTTCGATCGCTTTGAGCACCGCGCGCGTGCGGTCGCGTACGCCGAGCTTTGCCAGGATGTGCGAGACATGATTCTTGACCGTGCCGTCCGACTTGCTCAGCGCCTGGGCGATCTCCTTGTTGCTGTAGCCGCCGGCCATCAGGCGTAGCACTTCGGTTTCGCGTGCGGTAAGCGGCTCGGGCATGTCGCTGGCCGCGAAGCCACCTTCCGGTTGCCGGGCCAGGCCTCGTAGCAACGCCTCGGTGATCGCGGGCTGGATCATGGTCTGGCCGGCCGTCACCGATTCGATGGCAAGAATCAGGTTGTCCAGCGACACGTCCTTGAGCAGGTAACCCTTGGCTCCGGCGCGGATGCCGGCCAGGACCTGTTCGTGGTCATCGAAGGTGGTGAGGATGATGACAGGCACCGACTCGCCGGCGGCGGCCAGCGCCGCCGTGGCCTGAGCGCCATCCATGCGCGGCATACGCATGTCCATGAGCAGGACATCGGGCCGGGCCTCGGTCACGACCCGCAGTGCCTGGTCACCGTCATCCGCCTCGGCGACCACGGTCACGCGGTCAGATAATTCCAACAGCCCGCGAATGCCCTGGCGCACCAGCGTTTGGTCGTCGATCAGTGCTACACGAATACTCATGCGGCCGGCTCGGCCGTTGGAATCCGCGCCTGCAGCCTCAGCGCCTGCCCGCTCAGATCGACCTGCAGCTCGCCCCCCAGCCGGTGCAACCGCTCACGCATGCCTTGCAGCCCGTGACCCTCGACCACGCGACCGGGGCACAACCCGTCGTCCCGAATCTCCAGGTGCAGTGCATCATCCCCTCGCCAGAGCCGAATCCAGCTCTGCTTGGCCTGTGCATGGCGCAGCGTATTGGTCAGTGCCTCCTGCACACAGCGCAACAGGGCCTCGGCCACTTCAACACGATCGATGGCGAGATCCGGGGCGATGTCCAGATCAATGGCGAGTTGCGGCACCTGATCCACCAGCAGACGTATCGCCTGATCAAAATCCACCCGGCTGTTGCCACGCAGGGTACTGACTGCCTCGCGCACATCGGATAACAGCAACCGGGCCAGCGCGCGGGACTCGGCAATCTTGTCGGCCGCCGGGCCGTCGGCCAGGCGTTCGGCTATCTGCAGATTGATGGATAACGCGGTGAGATGGTGGCCCAGCAGATCATGCAGATCGCGGGCGATACGCGTGCGTTCGCTCTGCCGCGACGCTTCGGACAGCAGATGCTGTGTGGCCAGCAACTCGCGGTTGAGAAACTGCGCCTCATCCCGGGCACGGGAAGCCTCCTCGGCGCTGCGCGAGGTCAGCAGCGCGAACAGGTGAAACGTGCCGTAGAGCACGGCGGTGATCAGGGCGCTGGTGACCGATTCCTCCCAGGCCAGCCGCATCACGCTGTACCAGGCCCCCACCATCCCGAGCAAGAGCCACCACAACATCCGCGGCGGGTACAGGCTGCAGGCCACCGCCAACCAGACGATGGTGTAAATGGGCATGAAACTCACCGGTGCCACCCAGCCGGCGGCCAGAACAGCCGCCCCGCCCAGCGCATGCAGGGCCTGGCGGCGCCGCAGCCGGATGTGACGATCGAGACAGGCCAGCAGGGTGGTCACCAGATTGATGACCGCCAACGCGCTAAAGGCCGGGACCTGGACACCCAGCGCCGCATTGATATGGGCCAGGTACAGGACAAACCCGGTGACCACGACCCAGGTCACCACGGCAGCCCCGATTTGCAGCGATACCAGAGGGTCTTCGTTGGTCATGACGCGATTGTGTCTCCTGCGATGCGCGCAGCGCCATAGGCCAAAAGTCACGCGTCAAAGTCATGACCGCCGGCACTCACGCCGGCAGCCCGGCCTCTCTACGCTGTGTCGCATCCCACGAAGGAGTCGATCATGCCTCTGATCCACACGCTGCTGGTCTACACGCACATCTTGTTCGGCGCGGTGGCGCTGGTCCTATTCTGGCTGCCGGTTGCTGCCAAAAAAGGCAGCCGGCTGCACCGCCTGGTCGGCCGTTACTACGCCTGGGCCATGTATGCGGTGGCCTTGTCGGCGCTACTCAGCTGCCTGCTCGTGCTGATCGACCCCGTGGGTATTCGCCGACCCGGCCTGACCCTGAATGCCGAAACCGCGGCGAATGTGGCGCGCGGCGCCCGCATGGGCGGGTTGTTCCTGCTGATGCTGGCGGTGCTCACCTTCGCGAGCGTGCGCCATGGCCTGCTCGCATTGCGGGAACGGCAACAACCTGGCGTGCTGCGCAGCACTGCGCATCGTGGCCTGCTGGTGGCGCTCGGCGTGCTGGGTCTGGTGGTCACCGGAATCGGCCTGAACTTCGCCAACGTACTGCTGCAGATCTTCGGCGGCATCTCCGTGGTGGTGTCGATCAGCATGTTGCGCGAGACCCGACCACAACGACTGACGGCCACCCAACGCACCATCGCACACCTAGGCGGCCTGATCGGGTCTGGCATCGGCGCCCACACCGCATTCTTTGCCTTCGGCGGGGCACGCTTCTTCGCCGATCTGCTCCCGGGCCAATGGCAAACCTTGGCCTGGGTGATCGCACCAGCAATTGGCACCGTGGCCATCATCCGTCTGAACCGGCGCTACCGCCGGGCCGAACAAACTGCCCCTGTCGTGGGTCAGCACCTGGGTCGCTCCCGCCCCACGTCACCCTAGTCAGGGCAGCTGGGTCACGGCGCCTCGGGCGGCACGGGGAAGCTGGCGAACGGCGCGCGTCATCGACCCAGGCCGCTCAAAAGAACGGCGGCACGACCGGCCGCCACCACCCTAGAACTTCAAACGTCCCGCCACACTGGCCGAAGGCCCCGGCAGCAGCGTATTGCCCAAGCCAGCGGCGACCGCGTAGGGCGGTGCAATGCGAGCCGGGCGATTCTTGACCGCCTTGACCATCCAGCTGCCCGCTTTCTTGGTGCTCATGCCCGGCATGGACTTGTAGTGCTCGGTCGGGGCACTCATGGCGGTATGCACCAAGGGGTAATGCAGCCCCGTGAACGCAACGCCCTGGCTGCGCAGTTCCGCATCCATGCCCTGGGCTGCCGCCCCCAGCGCTGACTTGCTGGCGGTATAGGCCGAGAAATACGCCGCCGGCATCAACGTGCCCCAGGTCAGCACATTGATCACATGGCCATCGCCCGCTTCCAGCATCGGTGGCAGCACATGGTGAATGAGTCGCAACGGTGCGAAATAGTTGATCTGCATGCAGCGGTCGTAGTCATGCAGTCGTTCCAGCGACTGGGTGGCCGAACGCCGTATGGAGCGCCCAGCATTGTTGATCAGCACGTCGATCTTGCCGTGAGTCGCGTGAATCGAGGTCATCAACGTATCAACCGCGGCGGCATCGGTGAGATCGATCGGAAAAGCGGACGCCTTACCGCCAGCTGCCGTGATGTCCGTGACCACCGCATCGAGTTCTTCCGCGCGCCGAGCCATGAGCAAGACCTCCGCGCCTCGCTCCGCAAGCTGGATGGCACCTGCACGCCCAATGCCACTGGAGGCTCCTGTAATCAGGATCTTACGACCAGAAATTCTGTCTTTGCTCATAAATAACGAGGCGAATCGTTCGCCGGCGAGGAGTGGATCGCATGGATTCTGGCATTCATTGATGACCCGGACGAACTCATGCGATTCGAACACGGCCCCGACCAGCAGGTCTTTGCGCGGTCCTAGCTATTCACTGTAGGTGAGTCACGTAACTCGCCGCCCCTTGCGCCGAAGCGCACGCGGCCGGACTATGCTCACGTCACCTTTTTTACAGAAGTAAAAGATGCCTGAGCATCGCTCGCTCCTGCCTATTGTCTTCGCCGCCAACTTGGCTGCGCTCTTGTTAGCCGGTTGTGGCAGCGGATCCGACTCGCGCTCCTCTGGTTCCGAACGGCCCATCATCAATGCACCCCCTACTTTGGTCATCAGAACCGTTCGCGATGACGACCGCCTGACGCCCGTCAACGGCGTGGACGTTGTACTCCATGGGGCAGACGGCGTTTCTGTGGAGCAGATGGTGGAAAGCGATGCGAACGGGGTCGCGGATTTAGGAGAGGTTGACCGGGATCGCGTCACCGTTACCACTATCAACGGTGCGTTTCGATTCACGCAGGTCGACGTTGCGGTGAGAGAGCACATTGTAAGGGTCGCCCCAGCTGAGAACAGCCAACCCGTCCCAGGGGCACGTTGTGAAGGTTATCGTGAAGTCGCACTCACCTCGCAGACCAACGATGGTGAGCATATTCTCGCTTATCCCGTTTTCTCCAGCCAAGTCGTTAAAGACGACGAATCGGTTGAGTTTCAACCGTACGGCATATGCGGAAATCAAAAGAACAATGAGGGCAGCGTTCCCATCTATATCCGAGATGGCTACGTCAACACTGGGCCGCCTGATCAACCATTCTATGCTCAGGCCACGGGCTCGCTCTATGGATTCGCCGAAATCCCATTCCCGAGTGATGGCGATTTGATCGTAATTAACCGCGACAGGGCGTTTTCTGGCCTGCCGTGGACTGCGAGCGAGCCCATCAGTTTTATCGAACTGATCGGGTACGACCACGCAAACCGGTACTTTCCTTTGGGCGGGGGCGGTACCGGTGCAGCAGGACTCGCGCGCTCCGGAACCGCGGTGCTTGCGGACCAAGTCATCCTTCCGACCTATCTACTCGCAGGCCATGGCGGCGAAAGTTCTGTTGCAGTGGAGAGCGACGACTACGAGAGCTTTCTCACTCGCACGACCTATGCCCGACAGCTTTCGAACCGGTTCCCGCAACCGCTTCACCTGGAGATGCCGCCACTCGCAATCGAGAATGTGGAGCATGACCAAGCTTCAAGAGAGTTGATATTCACAGGTGACTTAACTGCGGCCGGCCCCTTGGCACGGGTCGCGGTCGATCTCTTTGACGAGAACTATTCGAACTATCGGCGCTGGATTCTTTATTTTCCAAGTACTCAAAACGTGCTACGAATCCCCTCAATCCCGTCTGAGATCAGCTCGACAGACTTCGAAACGCCGAATTGGGTCTCGGATGCCTTGTCCTTTCACGCCTCTATCCGGGCCGACGGCGCGAGTCCCAGCTACGATCACGGCATCTCGCTGCGCTTTGGTGAGCAACCGCTACACAGCCGGCGGAGCCACATCGTGGTTGAGTACTGGCGTGAAAACATCCCGCCTCCCGAGTGGTGAACTCGCTGCCTGAATACGCCCGGGCAGGCTGATCACTCAACAGTCGCCCGCTCGCTTCTCTTCGGGCCGGTGGTGTTCAGTCCATCATCTGATCGACCAGTTGCTCGAATCCCTCTACGGTGATGTCGCCGTCAATCGTGGCCAGTTCGCGCACCACATCGTCCAGGCTATGCCGCCCCCGGCTGCGCTCGCGAATCTCGGCGTCGATCGCTCGCAGCCGACCAACCGCCTTCGCGGTAATCGGCCCGTGCGAACGCTCGACATCGAGTGATTCGACGTCCTTGCCCCACTCGGCCAATTCTTCATGAGCGTTCTCGTAGCGCTCGGTGCTGAGCGTACCCGATCGGTGCAACACCTCCAGCGAGTAGTACTCGGCCAGTCCCTCGACAATCCAATCTGCCTTCGGCCCGCTGCGAGCGCTCATGGCCACATGCACCAACTCATGGATGAGCGTGCTGGTGCCGTTGCCGCTAATCATCGGGCGGTCGGCATGTAGATACAGCGAGTTGGGGGCCGACAACGCGCCACGCCACATCGGGTCGTCGGCGCTCACGATGAGCAGCCGGTCAGGAAAGTCGGGGAACAGCGACTGCATGGTGGGCAGGGTCCAGCGCAGAAACGCGATCATGTCCATGCGTTTGACCCCCTGATCCACCGGCGCAGCGACCGTCACCTTGGTGCCGCCAATGGTCTCCCTGCGGGTACCAATCCGGCCCATCACCAACCAGCCCGTCGGCCGGTCGATCAGCCGATCCGGGTCATCAACCTTGTAGCGCCCACTGGTATAGCGTGGGTAGCGGGTGGCGATGGACCAGCCGTCGGGCAGGTGGACTTCCAGCTTGGCTCGGGACTGGGTGCCATCCCTGAAATCGGTGCGCACCGGAGGCACGAGATCGTCGGCCCGGAACAGCGCCCAATCTTCGGTGATGTAGCCGTCGTAACGCCCATTGCTGCGCCGGCTTTCGATCTTCACGTCGTATTGGATCCAGGCATCGTCATCGGGCGGCGTCCAAAGCAGCTCATCGCCTTCGCGTACCAGCTCACCGCTGTGGAGAAAATTCTCATGGCGCTCAGGATCAACGTAGAACCGCATCCAGTTCACCCAGTCCGGGTGACTGGAGATTCGGAGCTTGACCGTGGCAATGCCCGGGTCCGGCTTGATCCAGGCGGTATAGAACAGGGTGAATGCGGGGCGTTCCTGGCTCGGTGCGGCGGAGTCAGCCTGACGAGGCAGCATGTAGCAGCCTGCCACACCCGTGATGAACACCAGCAGTAATAGAAATGAACGCATGTGTCGTGGGAGCGGGCTAGACCCGCCGCCTGTCGATTGGGTCCGGAACCATATCAACGAATCCGGTCTGCGACTCAGAGGCCCGGCGCACGCCACATGGTGGTCGCACGCCCTCCAGTTCTGCAGTGTGTTCACGGCGCCAATACCCAGCCATGCGGTATAAGCAAGCTCCACATGACTCGGTTGATGGCCTTGAAGCGGATCTTGTTGCTCGTGGTGACAGCTTGGGTGCTCTCCGGTTGCGCGGCTCAAACACTCACGGTTCCCACCCCACAGGGCGTCTCCACGCAGAACTGGGCCGCACCCGCTGTCGAGGGTCACGGCGACTTTTCGCGGCTGATGAAACGACCGCTGACCATCGGCGACTACAGCACGGATCAACTGGTCTATTCGCTCTGGGCCACGGCGCCGACCCGGTCGCGAACCACGCTGGGTGATCCCGACCAGGGTCTGTCAGGCGGCACGGAGACAGTCCGCAACGACTCTGCCTATCGCTTTGTGCTGAACCAGGGCGGCGCGCCACTGGCCCGCATCCAATGCCGACAGGTTCTCGATATCAGCGGCGTTTTTATCGCCCACGCCGAGGACGCCACCGAACGCTTTGAGGTCAGCGCCAACGACCACTACGTGGGCGAGCTGGTCTGCGAGTCGACCGCCATCGCCCCTCACTGGCAGCCCTGGCGACTGCACGTGGCCGCGCGGGACGGCCGACCTTATTTCGGCGTACTGCGGCTGGCTGAACGCAGTTATTCGGTCATCGGAACCCAGGCCAGTCAGTCGTTTGAACTGGGCGAAACCACTGGCTTTTATCTGCGGTTTGGCGAGCAAACCCGGGCGCTGGTGCAACGCATCAACGGCGGCGCGCTGCGCCTGCACCCCGGACTGGACCTGCCCGAACAAAGGGCACTGGTCGCCGCTGCCATGGCCTTGCTACTCGCCAACGATCCGGTCACGGCCGAGTAGCCAGTGGACCCGGGTCCGCGAGGCATCGACCGGGGCGAGGCGCATCTCCATGCAGGGCAGCACCACTAGACAACCGCCAGCAGATCCGACAGCTGCGGCGCGTTGAGGCGCAACTCCGTGACGAGCAGCGCCTGGAAGCGCGGGCCGCGCGTCATGCAGCGCAGGTCTCCGGCGCATTCGAGCACCTCTGACCCCGCGCATGCCGTTGCAATCGACGCTCGCTTGCAGCCCGGGGCGCGATCAGGTCTGCTCGGTCTGGTCGACTCGATCACACAAGGAGCCTTGCATGGCCCTGGATGCCACACCCGGACGACCCGACGGCCCACGCAATGTGTTTGGCGAACCGCTGGCCGATTGCAGCCATGCCCCCAAGACCGGCTTTTTCCGCGACGGATGCTGCAGGGGCGATCCGCGCGATCCCGGACGCCACGTCGTCTGCGCCCGGGTTACCGAGGCGTTTCTCGAATTCTCCGCCAGCCGCGGCAACGACTTGCGAACCGCCAGGCCCGAGTTCGGGTTTCCTGGTCTCAAGCCGGGCGATCAGTGGTGTCTGTGCGCGGCCCGCTGGCAGGAGGCCCTGGAGGCTGGCTGCCCGCCGCGGGTGGTGCTCGCGGCCACGGACGCCCTGGCACTGCAGACCTGCACATTGGCAGACCTGAAGGCACACGCCGTCGATTTGTCCTAGTCGCCAGACCGCGCTGTACAACCCTGTGTGCCTACGCGCTCGGCACCGGGGCCTTCCCCGATCGGCCGTCCATACGAGGCGACAGCCGAGGGCCGCGATTGGCACCGAGGCGACAAGCGCCAGCCGCTCTGCCCCGTTTGCGTGCGACAACACATAAAAAAGGCCCGTCCAATCGGACGGGCCTTTTGACTCAACGGATGCCGAGACTAACGACGCACGCCGACGAGTCGGCCCAGGCCGAGCAACAGCAGCAGAGCCAAGCCAGACAATGCGCCTGAACCACCACCGGAGGCGGCCGAAGCCGGCTGCTCAGGCGTCGCTTCGGGCGAGGCTCCGATGGTCACCTTGGCCGTCGCGGTACTGTCATCACTGGCCGTCACGGTCAGCGAGGGCTCGTAGCTACCCGGCCGGGTGTAGACGTGGCGTGCCGTAGGGCTACTGCCACACTGCACCTCACCATCGTCAAAGTCGAAGCAGTACTCGTCGATGGTCTCCCCTTCTCCGGCAAACGAGAGACTGCCGTCGAAGTTGACCGTGAGCGGCACGCCACCAGAGGTGCGGTCGACACGTAGCTGCGCCACCGTGCCGTTATCACCCTCGACCTCAATACGAATTGTGGTCGTGATGGTGATGTCGTCAGAGCGCATGGCATTGCCCTGATCATCCGACACGATCACGTAGGCCGTGTAGGTGCCTGCAGCGTCATACGTATGCGAGGCAACCGGGTCTGCGCTCGGGGCCGCGAAGTCTTCAGCCGTGGCTTCATCGCCGAAAACGAAGGTGTAACGGAACGTTCCCGCAGCCCCATCGGCGTAGGCGGATTCACTGGCGTCGAATTCGACCGTCAGCGGCGCCTCCGCCTCCAGAGTGTCGGACTGGCCATTGGCGGTCAGCTGCGCATCGATGTCGCCAGAACCACCACCACTTCCATTCGGGGTGGAATCACAGGCATCGCCGATTCCGTCGCCATCGCTGTCAGTCTGATCCGGGTTGGCCACATCGACACAGTTGTCCGTGCTATCCGGCACGGTGTCGCCGTCGGTATCGGGCGGCGTTTCGCCGCAGCTGTTGGTCGCGTCGTCCGGACATTCGTCCAGCGCATCGACGGTCCCATCATCGTCGGTATCCACGGGCTGACCGCCGGGATCATTCGAAGCACGAATGCCGAAAGCATCGCCGCAATACACGATTGGGCTTTGATCCGGGTTGTCGACTGCGACAAAGCCCCAGTATTCCCAGCGGTATTCCATGACGATGGTCTGGAACTCGCAGTAGCCCAGGCCCTTGCTGCGCGCAAACGAGGCGGGCAGCAGGTTGAGATGCGACAACGCGGCATCGACGACACCGTAGTCCGGGTTGTAGCTCAGATCACCCCAACCGATCTGCAACCAGGGTGCCAGCGGATTGACCGGCACGCCGCCCAGGTCGAACACACCCTCGATCGGATCGTAGTCCAACGCGCTAGGAATCCGGGCGGCCTGCTCCAGCGCCCTGCGCAGGAACCAGTTGGTGATGCTAATGCCGGCTCCAGAGGCCATGACCGGCGTACCGTCGACAAACTCAATGCCGCCGGAATAATCCAGCATCTGGCGTGCTTCGAGCAGCACGCGGGACGCGACGCCTGCGGCCTGAGGCGAGGAGAAACTCGTGCCGGCCACGAAATCATCAATCCCGGACATACACTCCATGCAATACGGCAGTTGCTGGGTGTAGTCCGCGACAAAATCAGCGGCGTTGCTGGAGAAGATCTGCGTATCGCCTTCGGAGCTGTACTCCTCAATGCCCGAAACGCCGATTCCCCACCAGGAACCGGCACCTGGATCACCCGGGGTGAAACCCGAGCCATTGCCCGCCGCGCTGAAATGCAGCTTGCCGTTCTCGACCACGCCCTGATACGACGGCTCCGAGATAAACGGCAGCGGCAACGGGAAGCCGATCAATGGCACCTGATAGCCATAACTGGTATTCACCATGTCGATCTCGGGATGCGTGAACGCATAGCCCTCAGCGTTCGCATTACCCAGCGCCCCTTCCGTTTCGATGAACAGGATCACGGCATCGGGATTGGCCATCAGCACCGACGAGGTCACACCAACACCATGAGGGCTCTTGTCCGCGATGGGATCAAGCGGAGCCAGGCCCGTACCGGCCTCCGAGCGCGCAATGATGTTCGTCCCCGCAAAGTAGTAGGACTGGCCGCGGACCACGCTGCTCCAGAACGCCTCATCGGCTGCCCGGTTCTCAGCGTAGGTGGCGTGCTCGCGCGTCAGGGTGACAACCTCGGCATCGAACGCATCAATCAGCGCTTGCGAGACGCGAATCTCCTGCTGATAGAAGAATTCGTGGTACGGGTTGATGGCACTATCGACCACAGACACCACCACCCGCGGTGCGTCTGAATCATTGAGTGCCAGCGGCGTCTGCGCCATCGCGACACTGGATAAGGCGAGCGTGGTCAGGCCGGTCGCGCCGATGGCACGAGCAGAAACGAGCGATCGGGCAATCGTCTGCCCGGCTCGAGAAAGTCGAGTCAAGAAAGTCACGTTGAAATGTCCCCAGAGAGCGCGCATGGCGCCGGTCCCGGGCGCTACGCGATTGTTATGCCAAGTCGGACGTCCTTGCCCAGCACGACGATGCAGTCGCTGACTTTACGCCAGCTTTACATCTCGAACCTATGACATTCGCGCCCGTCAAGCAATGACCCCAACCCCTGCCCCTCAGCAGACCTGCGGCCAACTCTCTATCGAACGCCCCCGCCCTTCCACCTGCTAAATAGCCGTAAGCGTGGACAGCGCAGGCCCCTGCCGGTAGCGTTCCAGGCTCTCTTCTTCACACGGCTATGGGACTCCACGTGACCGGACTTCGCTTGCTCGCTGGCTTGTTGCTCATCACTGCTCCACTGACTGCTGTCGCGAGCAAACAATGCACAGACACCTTTTACTTCACGCATCAGGCGGATCTGTCTGCGGCCCTGGAACAGCGCGGAATTCCGCATGAGTTAGATGAGGACGGCGACTACGAACTCAGTATCGACGGGCATGTCACTTACCTGATCATCTCCAAGCGGGCACTGACGCTCTACGGCGCCTGGACCGGCAGCGACGTCGGGCTGGAGGAAATGAATCAATGGAACTTGGAATACCGGTTCAGCCGGGCCTACATTGACGAGGACGGCGACCCGGTCCTGGAATCGGACCTCGACTTCGAGGGCGGCGTTTGTTTCTCGACGATCACCACGTTCATTGAAACCTACGAGGGTTCGCTGGAAGACTTCGTCGACCTCATCTCGAACTAATCGCCCGACTGCCCCGCCGCGGTTTCTCTGCTTGCGGCGGGGCGATCTTGCTTGGGCGAGTGGACAGCAGGCGAGGATGAGCGCTGCCCTAAGGCCTCGGCGGTAGCTCTCTCCATTGCCCAGGGGCCAGCCCCTCGAGTCCCCACTCGCCAATACGCACACGCACCAGGCGCAGCGTCGGCAGCCCCACCGCGGCTGTCATACGGCGCACCTGACGATTCCGGCCCTCACGCAAGCTAATCGCCAACCAACAGGTTGGAATGTGGCGTCGGAATCGGACGGGCGGGTTGCGCGGCCAGAGATCGGGTTCGGCCAATCGCTCCACCTGCGCCGGGCGGGTCGGACCATCCTTGAGCACAGGGCCGGCCGCCAGCGCAGCCAATTGCTCGGCACTGGGTTCGCCCTCGACCTGCACCCAGTAGGTCTTGGCCAATTTGTGTGCAGGATCGGCGATCCGCGCCTGTAACCGACCATCGTTGGTCAGCAGCAGCAGGCCTTCGCTGTCCTTATCCAGCCGACCCGCGGGATAGACCCCGGCAATGGGCACAAAATCCTTCAACGTCTGCCGGCCATCGGCATCGGAGAATTGGCTGAGCACGCCGAACGGCTTGTTCAGCGCGATCAGCCGTGGCGTTTCGGCGGCCTGAGCGCGGCGGCCCGGGGCACGACGACGCGTTGGATGAGGACGGCTCCGGGGCATCTCAGGTCGGCGCATCGCGCCGCCCGCAGTCAGGTGGCCCCGCATTGTGCCGGCCAGCTTCAGGGTTCGGGTAGTCCGCCTTGCCGGTAGCTCGTGCGAGGGAAGCATTAATCTATTCGCACCGCCAAGTTGCTGCCTGCAAACAGACCAGTCAAGGTGCGAGGAGCGAAGTTTGGTCATTCCAAATGAACGACGAGCACCCACTCGCCGAGAGCGAGTTGAAACCGCCGAAGGCGGGCCCACCGGGGGAGGCGCATGGATGCGCCGACTAACGTAGTCTGGCCTGTTTGCAGGCGCAATCCTGACGGAACGGGCCGGTTTTCCCGCGATCCTGCGTTGTCGTTCGCTGACTTGGAATAACCAAGCGTCACTCACTCCGCCTGGGCTCGCGGGAAAACCGGCTCCGTCTTGGCGGCGCGAATAGATTAGTGCTTCCCTAGCGTCCTGCGGCGCCCATCAAACACACCCGAAACGAAGACGGATGCCCATGCCAGCGATTAGCGATTCACTCACCCTGCCCTGCGGCGTTGTGCTGCCAAACCGTTTGCTCAAATCGGCCATGACCGAGGGCTTGGCGACGCCGATGGGACAGGCCACAGCGCGTCATGACACCCTTTATCGACGCTGGAGCGAAGGCGGCGTGGGCACGCTGGTCAGCGGTAACGTCATGGTGGATTACCGCTACCTGGAACGGCCCGGCAATATCGTGATCGACCGCAATGGCGGTGAGGACGCCCTGGCCCGACTGGCTCAGGCGGGGACCACGGCCGGCAATCAGTTCTGGATGCAGATCAGCCACCCTGGCCGGCAGTGCACCCGCATGTCCAATCGACGCCCGCTGGCGCCGTCGGCCATCGGGCTGAGCGGCGGCGGGCTGTTCGCCGTCCCACGCGCCATGACTGAAGACGACATTCGCATCGCCATTGCCGACTACGCGCGCGTGGCCGGCGTTGCCAAGGCGACGGGCTTTACCGGTGTGCAAGTCCACGGTGCCCACGGCTATTTGCTCAGCCAGTTCCTGTCGCCGCGTACCAACCAGCGCAGCGACGCCTGGGGTGGTCCGCTGGAGAACAGAGCCAGAATGCTGCTGGAGGTGGTACGTGCCGTGCGGCAGGCGGTCGGGCCCGACTTTCCCGTTGCGGTCAAACTGAATTCGGCCGATTTCTCAAAGAACGGCTTCACGCTGGAGGAGTCTTGCCAGGTGGTTCAGTGGCTGGAAGCCGAGGGCGTCGATCTGCTGGAGATTTCGGGGGGGACCTACGAAAAGCTGGAGTTCGTCGAGGCTTCGACGCGCCAGGCCAGCAGCTCTCAGCAACGCGAAGCCTATTTCCTGGAATACTCCCGTGACATCCGCGCGGCCGTGAAGCTGCCACTGGCCATCACCGGCGGATTTCGCAGCCGGGGTGCCATGGATGCCGCGCTCGCCGACCAGGCCGTGGATGTCATCGGCCTGGCACGGCCAACCTGTGTGGAGCCCGATGCCGGCCAGCGCCTATGCGCCGACAGCCACCACCGCCTGCCAGAACCCGAGCGCCAGCTGCGATTGGGCCGCGGCCCGCTCGGACCACAGTCCTCCACGCAACTGGTCCGCCTGCTTAACTCCCAGGCGGCGGTGTCCTGGTTCTACCAGCAAATCATCGATCTGGCTGAGGGCCGCGCCGTCCCCAACACGGTTTCAATCTTCACGGCATACCTGCGCTACTTCGCCAGGGAGCTGAGACTGTCTCTGGCCCGGGGTCGGGCGCTCAAGCGCGCGGGCCTTAGCCTGATCGACCGGCCGACCGACAGCGCCGCGGCGTCCGACTAAGGCTGGGCACCGCGATCTGAGGCAATGGCCAGCGAAAACTGACGCATTAGTCAGTTTCTGGCATCTTATGAAGCGGTGGGCATTTGAACCCACACTCCGGAGCGCCCGCTTGCAGCGGGCAGATCAGATCAAGACTTCATAAGGGAACCCGTTCATGCGACGTTTGCACGCGCGTGCCGCACAAGTATTGTCCATTGCCCTGCTCAGCCTTGGCTTCGCCACATCCGCCCAGGCTGTTGCCCTCTTCCAGAACGACGCCGGTAGCGGCGGCGATGCTGGCGACACCATCGACCAAGCCACGCCGGTCACCACCGGCTATCACAGCGCCCAGCTCTCGACAGCTGGGGATTTGTTCGATTGGTACCAATTGCCGCTCACCAAGGGCGACAAACTCCGCGTCCATCTGAGTGACTACGGCCAGCTGGGCCTTCGGACCGTCGTGATGAAACTGCTCTCGCCGGCTGGCCAGGCGATCGAGCTGGAGCCGGAAGGCGTGCTGCTGGCTGGCAACGCCTACAACGGCAAGATCGCCGAAGTCGTCGTGCACGAGACCGGCACCTGGTATCTCAAGGCCGAGCCGATCCGCGACGGCGCCCCCTTGGGTGACTACGGCTTTCGGGTCACGGTATCTCCAGGTTTTGGCACGGTGATCAACACCCGCAACCAGTCCTGGATTGTGCTGGAGCTTCATGCGTCCCAGCCGACCCAGCTGCTGTTGCAGGGCCGACTGCAGGGCTCGCTTAACTGGGACCAACCCTACTGGGGCACCCTGAGCACCGAGCGGGAGCTGGATGGCCAGAAGCCCGGCGGCTTTGGTGTGGGTGTCCGAGGTGGCGGACGCGGCACGAGCACCACCGTCACCCCGATTGGACTGGAGGGCTTTGACGTCATCGGTCCCCTGGTCGGCGATGTCGAACTCACCGGTTCGATGCTCACCGCCTGGAGCAATCAAGGCACCGTCCAGGGATACGTGCGCTACATCGTGGCACTGAGCCAGGACGACCCCTGGCTGAGCCTTGGCGTCTGGACCGACCGCCCGGTCACCTGGCTGTCCACCCAAGGCAACGACAACGTCGCCTGGTCGGAATCCAATAGCGGCGCAGACACGGCCGTCGTCACACCTGTCGTCTCTCAGATTGGTGAGCGCAGCCTGGACATCAACCTGGGCACCGGATTCCGCGGCAACTTCGACATCGGCAACGCCGCCAGCGCCACGGCGTACCGCCCCGATGGCAGCCAGGCCAGCCTGCATCCCAGCTGTGACTGCATCAGCTTCCGTCCGTCGAAGTACCTGGGCTATACGGAAGACAGCCTGCCGGGCACCTGGCGCTTCGAACTGGGCGAATCGCTGTCCGGTCCGTCCCGCAGCCCGTATCTGGTGGGCGTGCGAGTCCGCTACCCCGGCCTGTTCTAGGCCATGGGCTGCAGCCGGCCGGATCGCCGCTGATCCGCGCCGGCTCGCAGCCGCTCCAACCTTGGGTACGATGCCCTCCACACTCTCAAAGCAGCCCGCCCATGTCCGACACGCTCGTCACGTATGAACTGCAGGATGGCGTCGCCACGTTGACGCTGGACGACGGCAAGCGCAATGCCTTGTCGCCAGCCATGCTGGAAGCCATCGAAGCCGCCTTAGACCGGGCCGAAGCGGATCAGGCGATGGTGATTCTGACCGGGCGCGACACCGTGTTATCGGCCGGCTTCGACCTCAAGGTCATGAAGTCTGGTGGTCCGCAAACGCTCAAGATGCTGCGCCTGGGGTATTTGCTCAGCGCCCGGGTGCTCGAGTACCCCTACCCGGTTATCGCTGCCTGCAACGGCCACGTCCTGGCCATGGGCGTGTTTCTGATGCTGGCCTGCGACTACGTCATCGGCACGCGTGGTGACTTCAAGGTGTCCGCCAATGAAGTCGCCCTGGGCCTGACCATTCCGAGAGTCGGCGCCGCCATGCTCGGGCATCGCCTCACGCCCGCAGCCTACCAACGCGCGGTCAACCTCTCGGAATTCTTCGACGTTGATTCGGCTCTCCAGGCCGGCTTCTTTGACCAGCTCGTGGACAGCCACGAACTCATGCCGACAGCACGGGCGCTTGCCAGCCAATTCGCCAGTCTGGACATGCGCGCCCATGCCGCGACCAAACGACGTATCCGCCACGATCTGATCAAGGGGATCCGCCGCCAGGTCAAACTCGACCTGGCAGATGCCGTGCTGCTGGGCTTGCGGGGTCGGCAGAAACGCTAACCGCCCCGAACCCAGCCGACGTATAGAATCCGCGGGATGTCCAAGACTGCTCGCGTCCCCTCCAGCAGAACTCGGCACGCCACACCGCTGCTATTCGAGTTGCTGCACCATATCCGAGAGGCGGTCTTGGCCGGACACAGCAGCCTGGACGCACGGTCACTCCACGCCGCTGTTAAGGGATTGAGCGGCGTCGATGACGGGGTGTTTGCTGCAGCCATCCGGCAGCTGGTCGACGACAACATCGTCGTACCGAAGTCCCGCGAGGGTGACTGGTTTCTCGATGTCACGCTGCAGGCGGCACACCGGTTTCTCGAAGACGCGGACCCGCCGACTCGCTAACGCCCTCGGCCACCCGCAGCGATGGGCGCCATCTGGGCTGTCAATCCCAAGCCGACGAAGTGCAAACGCCTCCCGGCATCCAGGCTGGTTATGCTGTGCGCTCCACCGACCCATCCGAGCACGCATGAACCTGAGCCAACCCATCGAAGCCTTTGGTCGCACAGCCCTGCATCGGGCCCGCCAGGCCGGCCTCCCCGTTGAGGGCGCCGAGCAACTCTTTGCCGATTCGATCCGCCCTCGTTTGGTGCAGCTGCTGTCGCCACGGGTGATTCCCTTTGTGCGCAACACCGGGGTCCGGGTCGTCGAACTAGAACCGGGTCGGGTGGTGGCGCGCATGCCGATCAAGGGCAATGTGAATCACATCGGCACCATGTACGCCGGCGCTTTGTTCACGCTTGCGGAGTTCCCGGGCGGTCCGTTGATGTTGGCGACCTACGGCATCACGCGGTTTATCCCCATCGTCACCGATTTGCGCATGGAATTCGTCAAGGTTGCCAAGAGCGATGTCACGGTGGAGCTCGCCATGTCAGCAGATGAAATCGCGCGCGTGGAAGCCGAGACCCTTGCCCACGGTCAGGCGGAGTTCACGCTGCATGGAGAGTTACGCCGCAGCGACGGAGCACTCGTTGCTCGCAGTACGGCGCTTTATCAGATGCGCCCGCGCCGCCGCTGAACCGGCCCCACCGGCGCCTGCAGTTTGTATTGCAGCGCGAACACCTGCCTGAGCAGGCGATGAAGTAACGGCGGCGTACCTGTCACAGCCAAGCTGCGCGCATGACCCCGGTCCGTGAGACGCAGATACAACTCGCCATCCTGCAGCACGGACTCGAAGACGCCCTCACGCACCAACTGGCCGAGAGCGTCTCCAAATTGCTCCAGCAACAGATCGCCGTTATCGAAATGCTGGTAGATGCTGCGCACAGCCAGCGGTCGCTGACCGTCGACTTGCTGGGCCTGAAACGTACGAAGGATGTCATCGCAAAGCAGGCGAAGGGTAAGCGGTTTCATGAATGGCAAGACAGGCGGGACGAACGTCCTGCTCCATCGGCAGGCGGTTAGGAAACTGAAGGCACCACACAGTCCAAACCATCCAGCCCCATGTGAATCAGCAAGCCCGTGGCCGCCACCCGAAGCATCGGAACGACCAGCGCCGCGACATACAAGCCGATAGCCCAGCCCTGATGCAGCGGATGAAAGCCGATGCTGCATCGGCCCGGATCGTAGATGGGATCGGCCAGCAGATGGTCGAGATCAACCAGCATCGTGGCCACCATGATCAGCCAGGCCCGCCGCCACCGAGGCCGGAAGCCCAGCCAGGCCACCAAGCCAGGCAGCAGGAAGTGCAGCGGTAAATGCAGCAGCGCAAATGACATGGTGGCAACAAGCAGTGATTCGGGGGACCCAGAGGCCCGCACAGGCCGGCGTTTCACCGGCTCGCAAGGGCGTCAATCGCTGTTCGGCAAGCTGACGGCCTGACCCGGCAGAGTCTGGCCCTGATGATGACGCAACCATTCGGTGAGCGTGAATCCCGCCAGCAGCCAGAACCCGCCCACCAACAGTCCCGCCAAGACATCACTGGTGTAGTGCACGCTGAGCACCAGACGGCTGGCGGCGATGAGTCCGATCAGTACGGTTGCCCAGAATGCAAGCTCGAACCGCCGGTTTGCGCGCTGCAGGTCCCGCGCCAGCGCATAGGCAATAAAGCCGTAAACGGCCATCGCACCCGTGGCATGGGCGCTGGGAAACGACGGCGAGCTGGCTTCTGCAAAGGTCAGGAAATCCGGGCGCGGCCGGTTGATCAGAAACTTGCCCGCCCAGGTCACCAGTTGCGATCCGATAATGCTGAGCAGCAGCCCCGGAATGAAGCTTGATCGGCGATGCACCCACAAGAACCCGATGGCGACCAAGGTGACCGCGACCAGCGTCTCGGTGTTACCCAGCGCGGTGATCCAACCTAAGACATGCAGGATCGGCTCGGCGCGCACGACGCCTAGCGCCTCGTTGAACTGCCTGTCCAGCGCGATGAGGTCATCACCCTCAGCCAGATCGTCCAGTAATCCGAAGCCCAGACTCGCCAGATAAAGCGCCAACAGGATCAGCAGCGTCAGCGGCAGGCCGGGAAACCGCGTGGTCTCCAAACGCGCAGCCAGCCACCCCGTCGTCCGAGGCCAACGGTGACTCAGCCAGGACCAGACGGCCCGAGACATTGAATGCTCGCCCAGCCGCCGCAGCAGCCGAGGGCTATGCCGTAAACCGCTCCAGACCCAGCCGGTGACCAGGCGCAAGACGAGCAGAAGCGTCGCCAGGGCGGCCAGAGCGGCCAGAGCGGCCAATAACAGCCAGGGTGTACCGAATGACATCGTCCATGCAGTCAGAGCCAAACATCAGGGCGCAGACTCTATCCGATGTCACCCGATGGCTCATCGGTCTGGTCGTTTCGCGACGCAAGCCAACGGCGCCGAAGTACCGCGGCCGCTGCACCGCCGAGCAAGCCGCCGACTGTGGCAGAGCCGGCCTGGGTTTCCTCGATGGTGACATTGGGCTCGGGTGCAGGTTCCGGATCGGGCGCGGGCGGCTCCGGATCGGGCTCCGGATCGGGCTCGGGCTCGGGCTCGGGCGCGGGCGGCGCCGCGGGCAGTACGCGGAACGCCTCCGGTATGGTCATTTCGAAGGTCACCCCACCCCCTTCGCCCTCACCGGGGACCTGAAGCCCCGGCAGTGTCGGACCGCGCTGACTGCTGAAGTACAGCCGTGAGCCATCGGGGGTAAACGCCGGCCCGGTAATCTCCGACAATCCGCGGGTGATCTGCATCAGCACCTTGGCCTCACCATTGGGGACGATGACCACCAGGCGCATGGCATCACCATCCTCAGCGACCAGCACATCACCAAAGGGACTGACGGTCACATTGTCGACATCGTCGAAGCCCACATCGAGCTGCATGTTGTCATTGTCGAAGACCAGCTCGACCAGTTGATTTTCGATGTCCAGCGCCCAGACGCGATTGTCACCCTTGGTCGCAAAGAACATCACCCCGCGGGTGTTCACGCTGCCGCCAGGAGGAACGCTGCGTAGATGCTCTGGCACTTCGTAGTACCAAAGCCCCTCGCCGCCGGCGAACCGGGTCCCCGCACCATCGCCAGCGGGCGACCAGCTGACGGGCAGCGGGCTGCGGATGTCGGCGGCCTCGGGATAGGCCCCTGCTTCAAACCCCTGGATATTCATCACTTCGAGCTGCCCGGTTTCCATCGCCAGGCGGGTCACACCGTTGTCCAGGACCGTGCGATCGGACGGGTCGGTCACAAACCGGTAGAACCGGCCGTCGCCGGCGTCTTCGGTCTCGTAGACCACGTGATGGATCGGATCGATGGCCGCCGCTTCGTGATTGAAGGACCCCAGTGCCGGTTTGACGACCGCATCTGCCGCTGTCCCGAACGGATCGCACTCGTAGACCTGGCCCGCCGCTCCATTCTCCTCGCAAGACAACCAGGTGCCCCAGGGCGTGGCGCCGCCCGCGCAGTTGCTGCTGGTCCCACGCAAAATGGGGTAGGCGTCGATCAGATGGCCCTCGGCATCAAAGCGCAAAGCACCGACCCCACCGAAGCCCGACGGCAACTCGGAGTTGGAGACATAAACCCAACCGCCATCGGACTCGGACGGAAACACCGCGCCGCCATCCGGAAAAATGTGCCAGTTGTAACCCGACAGCGACGCTTCGTTGATCAGCGGGTCCAGCCCTGCCCGCGCAACAACGCGCACCTCAAAGCCTGCGGGCGCGTACACCTGCTCGTCGATGCCCGGGATCGTGAATCCACCGACGGATTTCTTCTCCAGTGGTCCGATATTCGCCAACGGCCCTGTGGGCAGATTGATGCTGCCCGCCGCCTGCGCATGCGCTGCGCTGGCCAGCCAGCGAGGCGCCGAGGCCGCCGCCGCCCCCATGAAGACCGCCTGCAGGACAGTGCGTCGCGACACCTTGGGCAGCAAGGCCTGCGACCGTTCAGTAAATGATGGTGTTTGTTCGTGCATCGGATTCCTCCCCAGGGAACCCGCTAGACTAGGCCCTGCCCGTGACACTGACATGAAGGTCAGTTCAGACACCGGGCAAGCCCGAGCTGGCCGGTACCGCCGTGGCCTGTTGCTTGCGACAGCCACCCTGCGCCGCCTTCGAACCCACTACCGGGCGCTACGCCCTTCGTCGATTAAACGCTGGACCCACCATGACCCAATCTTTGGCTCTTGCCCGCTGGATGCTGGCACTTTGCTGTCTGCCCCTGCTCGCGCAGGCGGCGCCTGTTCCCGATGCAATCCTGCAGCAGGCCAAGCAGCTACGCGATCAGGCCCTGGTCGACGACACGGCTTACACCCTACTGCGCGACCTGACCACCCAGGTCGGGCCCCGCCTGGCGGGCACCGAGGCCGAGGCCCGCGCACGGCAGTGGTCGGTGCGCGCCCTGCAACAACTGGGTTTTGATCGTGACCAGATTCGCATCGAGCGGTTCGAACTGGATGGCTGGGTTCGCGGTGAGGAATGGGCCCGCGTCACCGCGCCTTATCCCCAGCCATTGGTTGTAACCGCGCTGGGTGACTCCGGCTCCACCGGCCCGATTCCGGTGGAAGCAGAGGTCGTCCTGTTCGAGAGCATCGAAGACGTCGAGGCCCTGACCGAAGGTGCGCTAACCGGCAAGATCGCCTATGTCAGCCACGCGATGGGCAAGACCCAGGACGGCAGCTCCTACGCCTACTTCGGCAAAACCCGGTTTGATGGCCCCGGCATCGCGGCCAGCAAGGGCGCCAAGGCCATCATGATTCGATCCGTCGGCACGCAGTCGCATCGTATGGCTCACACCGGGTCAACCAAGTGGCCTGAAGGTCAGACACCCATTCCGGCTCTTGCGCTGTCGCAGCCCGACGCCGACCAGCTCGAACGCATGGCCGCTGACGGCGAGACCATCCAGGTCGCCATCAAGGCCACGCCGCGATTCGTCGGCAAGACGCGCAGTGCCAACCTCATTGTTGACCTGCCCGGCAGTGATCGCGGCGATGAGATCATCATCACCGGCGGCCATCTGGACAGCTGGGACCTGGGCACCGGCGCCGTTGACGATGGCGCGGGCATCGCGATCACGACCGCCGCGGTCGATCTGATTCGGCGTTCGGGCCTGCAGCCGCGGCGCAGCATCCGCCTGGTGCATTGGGGCGCCGAGGAGGTCGGACTGCTGGGTGCCAAGGCCTATGCCGAGGCGCATGCCGACGAACTCGACCGGCACCAACTCGGTTCGGAAAGTGACTTTGGCGCGGGGCGGGTCTACAACATCGGCGCCGACCTACCGGCCGCAGCCGACCCGGTTGTCGACGCCATGCTGCGCTTGCTGGCGCCTCTGGGCGTGGGCCAGACCGCCCGTGACTACACGGGTAGCAGTGGCCCGGATCTGTCTCCGCTGAATGATCTCGGCCTGCCCTCGTTCCGGCTGCTACAGGACGGCACCGACTATTTCGATTTACACCACACGCCGGACGACACCTTCGACAAGATCGACCCCGAGGCCCTGCGCCAAAACGTCGCGGCCTACGCCGTGTTTCTCTGGATTGCCGCCAACACCGATGTGAATTTCCGCGCGCAAGACCCGGCGGAATGATTCAACCGCCCCTGGGACGCAGACGGCCTAGATTGGCCTCGGCACGCGGCAGCCAGCGCCGCGCCTTGAGGGCCGCGCTCAGATAACGCGGCCAGCTGAGGTGCGACAGGATGTTCAACCGCGACCGGCGCAACCACCAGCCCATGCGGGGCTGGGCACGCAGCAGGTTACGCATGGTGGTCACCATCCGGTCGGGCAGGTCGCTGGCATGATCTGGATGGGGGACGACCTCCCAAAGGGCGTTGGCGCTGGCATCGTCCATGCCCTGGGCCTCCATGTGCGCGATGACCGCGGCGCTGAGGACTTGTTGGCACATGAACAGCGGCTGCAGCGTGATTCGCTCCGGTGTGAATACGGGCCGTGCTGGGCGAGCCCGCAGGCCGTTGGCCGTGCAATTGATGAACTGCGCGTCGGTGGGGACGGTGACCGTGCCCTCGTCCAGAACGATCTGGCCCGGCTCGATCTTCTGCACCCGCCCGAGCCTGATCACCTGGCGGATGGTCTGCAGAGCCGTCAGTTCCTCACGGGAGACCGTAGCGCAGCGCCAGCGACTAGGCGTCACCGTCTCGGATAGGCGCAGCAAACTGCCCCGCGCCTCCAGCCGGGTAAACACATCGTCCAGATCACTGGCCTGGGCGATGGCCTGCACAAAACTCAGCAGTTCGTCCCCGACACCCGGCAGCTGCACATGCGCGCGATTCCACAGCCACGTGTCATTGGACAGGATCCAGTGGATGCGGTCGGCCGCCACGCCGTGGCCCAGCAGGTACAACACGGCGTCGATTCCGGTCTTTCCGGCGCCCACGATGACAAATGGTGAAATGCCATTGCCGCCATCGACCAGCGCATTGGGCGGAAGTACGCGTACGCCCGGCGCCATCTCGAAGCGCGGCGGGTGCGTGGCGGGAACCTCGACATGCATGTAGCCGCCGTCCACAACGCGCTTTTTGACCGTCACCGACACCGGATCACGCGTGTCCAACAACGACACGATTTGGCCAGCCTCGTCCACTTCACTGCGAAAGAACGCGGTCACGCGCCCGCTATCGGTCAGACGGCGTAACGCCCGTTCGTAGTAAGCCAGGATCTCGGACCGCGATGACAAATCGTCCCCGCCCCGGCCCAGGGCAGCCGAGTTGACGCCATACGCCAGCGCGGGCTGGTGCAGGCGAACAAACGGATAAGCGTCCACCCAGTGCCCACCCGGCGCACAGCGCCGCTCAACAATCACCATGCGGGCATTCGGCTGGCTGCGATGCAGCTCGTCGGCGAAGGCCAGGCTCATGGCCCCGGCGCCGATGATGAGGTAGTCAGTCTCGATGCGCTTCACGCAGTTGACTCACCGGCTGACCAGGCGTGGCGAATGATCATGACCATCGCCACCATGCTGACGAATGCAAAGACCAAGGCGGGAATCAGCCCCAGCACCCCGGCCCAATCGGAGGGGCCGAACCGGTTATCGCCGAATGTCAGGGCGCGATTCGCCGCAATCATTCCGAACCAGTAGAACACCGTATTCCCGTAGCCCGTGCCCACCAACATCCAGCCCAGATTCCGCGCCGTGCGCGCGGGCGGACGCAGGTGGGCGATGACCAGCGCACCCACCATCACCAGCAAACCGTTAAGCAACCCGCCCACGTGCGTCCGTGCCCAGGCCTCAGCGTCGCCGGGCAATGTAAACCCGATAATCCAACCGGGTAGAACTTCAAAGCCACCGATCAGGCTCATGGCGAGCCCGAACCCGGCGGCCAGTGCGAACAACATGACGACGGCACCATGGCCGATCATGCGACGAGTCAACGCTTCCATTGCAATACTCCCTGCACCAATGGGGCCGCGTCATCCCACTGCGCGGACTTCCCTGGACAGGACAGTGCGCCAGCTTGACCGATCGGTCAATCCACCTGCACACATCACTCAAAGCCGCTCGGCCCGATGGCGGCTCCACATGCACTGCGGGCAGCGTCGCGCCGCCAAACAGTAAGAACTGATCGAATTGATCTGCTTGTAGCACCGAGATCGGGTGGCAGCGGGGCTTATACTCCCGAGCCATGCTGTCGGCAGGGCAGCAAGGTTTAGAGTACGGGCAGAGGTGCCTCGAGGTATGCGATCCGGTTCACCGATCATCCATCTGGTTCACCGCCGCTCCCTGGCCTGGGTGCTGGTACTGCTGCTATGTAGCCCACCGCTGTGGGGACTGCACATTGGGGCACCGGAACTGGACAGTCGTTTCGACGAACCGCTGCATCTTGTGGTCCCCATCCAGCTCACCGAGCAAGATCGCCAGGGCGCGCTAGAGGCAGCGGTCTGGTTCCCCGACCACCCGGAACTGGAAGCAATTGCCACGCTCTCAGCCCGCCGTCGCGGCGCGGACATCTTGCTGGAGCTGACAACGCCCACCGCGCTGCGCCTGCGGGCCCTGGCCCTGCGGGTCGATGTCTGGACGGATGCGCAGCGTGAGAGCCGAATGTCTGACCTGCGGTTCTCGCCGAAGCCGCAATCGCCGTCTACCGAGGCAACACAGACTGCCGCCACACCGGCGCCCCTCCCCGAAGCATCCGCGATGACCTCGCTGGAGCGACTCCGGGCGCGGCAGGCAGCGGCAGCCCAGAGCACCGAGCCAACGGACACGGCACAACCGGCCCCCAACGCGTCTGCTGCCGCTGCAGCACCCCTCGGGCCTGGGTCCGCTGCGACACCGCAGCCCACCCAGGCCGCCTCCGCGCCACGCCCCTGGAGACACTGGCAACTGGCGGGCCTGGTGATCGCGGGATTGGGGCTGGGCTGGCTGCTGTACAGGCGGTATGGCGCTCAAACCGTGCAGGTGCCGCCACCGGAGGCAGAAACGCCCACCCGTACGGTGATTCTCCCCTCCACGCCACGACTCACCGAAGCCACTGTCATCCTGCCGGAGCCCGCAGCGCCGACCTCAGGGTCATCTGCTGGAGCGTCGGCCCGGGACCAAGCCGACGGCGGGAGCACCCCTGACACGGATGCTGCAAATCCCGGCAACTGGGCGCTGGACACCCTGCAAGTCGAAGACGAAGCGCATCTACACGAGGTCTACGGCGAGCATGAAGAAGCCGCACGCATTCTGCGCACCTCTATCGAACAGGGAGAGACGCGGGCCTCGTACCTGCTGCGCCTGCTTCGCAACTACGCCCTCGCCGGCCAACGCGATGCCTTTGTCGAGCTGGCCGCGGCGCTGTACCGCGACCGCCATGATGACCCAGGCATTGATTGGTCGGTGATCCAAACGCTGGGAAGCGAAATCGCGCCAGAAGAACCGATGTTCCACACCAATCGGCTGGACTTTGACCTCGATCAGGTCAATCCGAACGGCCCACAATCCAAGTAGACCGTCCCAAGGTTGACGCGTCGCCCTTAATACTCTAAGCTTTAGAGCACTCCACAAGCGCACCACGCAGAACACCAACCTGATACTCTGATTTTTAGAGTTGACTGCCAACCAGAGGAAGATCCATGACTCAGAATTCCGGATTGCAAGATGACCTGAACTACGTCGCCAATGTGGTTCGCGGCGAATCCATCGAACGCGGCGTACCTGCCATTTATTACCTGTGGGCCCTGCTCATCGGTATCGGCTTCTCCCTACCCGACTTCGCACCTCAGCATGCCGGCCTGTTCTGGGCCATCACCGGTCCGGGAGGTGGCCTGCTCAGCTGGTACCTGGGGGCACGCGCCGCCCGCCGCAGCGGCGTGGATGACCGTAGCCAGGCGGCACGCTACGGCTATCACTGGCTGATATGCGGTGCGGGCTTTGTGCTGGCGGGCATCCCAGGGGCAGGCGGCATGACCGGGGCCGAGTTTGGCCAGGGCATGCTGCTGGTCGCCACGCTGGCCTACGGTCTGGCCGCGCTGCATCTGGACCGTGGCCTGGCACTACCCGCGGTGTTGCTGGGGGTCGGCTATCTGGTGATCAAACTGGCTTTGCTGCCCTATGCCTGGACGGTCACGGCCGTGCTGATTGCCATCAGCCTCGTGATCTCGGGGCGTCGCGCCGCCGCATGAGCAGTGACGCGAGCCTGCCCCTGGAGGCATTGGACAAGCTGTTTGAGCATCGCATGCGATTAGCCATCGCCGTGCTGCTGCGACAGCATGAACGCATCAACTTTGCCCGCTTTAAGCAGGTCTTGGACACCACGGACGGCAATCTTGGCGCGCAGCTGCGCAAGCTTGAAGACGCCGGCTACGTCGCCGTCGATAAGCAGTTTGAAGATCGCAAGCCGGTCAGCTGGTATGCGTTGACCGACCAGGGCCGCGCGGCGCTGAAGGCGCATGTCGCCGCTTTGCAGCAACTGCTAGAGGGCTAAGCGGAACGGCTGCCGGACACGGTCCGGCAGCCAAGACGACCCCCGCGCGGCTAACCGGCGCTCGGCATCGGTTGCGCCAGCGGCAGGTTGACCCGCACACGAAACGGCAGGGTAATCTCGTAGGTCACGCCGCCCAGGCCGAACGCGGCCGGTGTCCCTTGCAACCCGGCTCGTTGGCTGGAGACGTACAGCCGATCGCCCGTGGGCGCGATGGCCACGCCCGTCACCTCGGTGACATCGGGGCTACCGGGCAGGCGCAGCAGCGGAATGGTCGTGCGATCGGGCAACAGCACCATGCAACGCATGTCGCCGCCATCTTCGACCACCAGCATTTCCCCATCGAGCGTCATGGTGATGTTGTCGACCCCAGCCAGCGCCGGTTCGCTTTCGTCCACGGGCGAGCCGATGACGCCATCGGCCGGGTTGTAAATGCTCTCGATGGTCCCGGCGCTGAGATCCAAGGCCCAGATGTTGTCGTCGCTCTTGGTCGTGAAGAACACGAAACCATTGAGGTAGTACACGCCCTCGTTGCCAGCGAAGATGGTGCTCTCTTCCAGGTAAACCTCCGGCTGCGGCGTGCCATCGTCGACGGCATTTAGCCAGTTCACCGGGGTGGGGCCTGCTCGCGCGGCCTCCAGTCCGGCCGGAACCTGCAGAACCTGGAGAATGCCCTGGTCCATGTCGGGCCGGCTGCCATTGGGCCAAGCGGCCTCGGAGAAGATGGTCCGATAAAAGCGGTCGTCGCCCGTCACATCTTCCGTGTGGTAGATCGCACGGCCGTCGGCGTCCACGGCCACCATTTCATGCGCCTTGCGACCGAAACGGTCCAGACGCACGGCCTCGCCGCCGTCCCGCAGCGGACTGCACTCGAACATGAAGCCGTCGCGGATCTCCTCGCCGTTGATCCAGGTCCCCCAGGGGGTGGCGCCGCCGGAGCAGTTGGTTGTCGTCCCGGTTTGAATGGCGTAGGCATCGACGAGATTGCCGTCGGCATCAAACCGCAAGGCTCCGACGCCGCCGCGAAAGCCACCCAGCAACTCGGCCGCTTCACGGGACAAAGCCACCGAGGCATCACGAACCTCGGCGTTGCTCACGTAGATCCAGCCACCGTCGTCAGTGCGGAAGCAGGCACCGCCATCCGGGTCGGTGTGCCACAGGTAGCCGGGATTCGAGGCAATCGGCGGCTGCCGGTTCACGGCGACCACGCGCGAGCTAAACCCCTCCGGCAACTGAATGCCATCGGCATTCGCCGCCTGCAGAGGACCGATGTCGGCAAACTGGCTGCGGAATTCGGGATCCATGACCCCTGAGACCCCGCGAGCCGGACTGGAGGTGCCGCAGGCGGTCAGCCAGGAGGCCGCCGGTACACTGCCGGCGCAGAACAGCATGTTCTGGAGAAAACGCCGTCGATCCAGGCCGCGCTCCAGCGCGTTTTCCAATATCGGGTTCATAGCAGGTGACATCTCGGGTAGTTCAGCCCGACATTGTATTCAGTGAATCTTGACGGATGATGACAATCGTCGCTGTTCAGGCTCAACGAGCTGATCTGCGGCGCCCGAATCAGGCCTGCGCCTTGATCTCCCAGCATGCAGCCGTGAACTGCACCTGACCGCCGCTGACGAAACGCTCAAAGGCCTCCAGCAAGCGCTGGCGCAGGCGCTGCTGGCGTGCGACATCCAGCCCGTTCCAGACGCGACCCAACGCCCCCATACGGGTGACATAAGTCTCTAGCGCGAAAGCCGGCATCGTGCAGCGCTGGTCAAGCCGCTCCACCGACACCTGCTGCCAGCCGGCCCCGGCCAGCACATTGCGGATCAGCACTGGGTCGGCCAGCGCGAACTGTCCCGGCGCTCCCGGTTGCGGCACGGGCAGCTCGGGGACCAGGGGCGCGGCCACCTGATTGGCCAGTGTCATGAAGGGATTGTCCGCCCGCTCGCGCCAGGTCATGGCATGCAACTCACCGCCGGGTCGCGCCAGCTTCCGCAGGCGGGCAAACCCCGCCACGGGGTAGGCAAAGAACATCACGCCAAATCGGGACTGAATGCGGTCGAAGCGCTGCGCCCGATGGGGCATCGCCTGCGCATCGGCGATCTCGAATGAAGCAGGCAGCTCCGCCGAGGCCGCCCGCTGCCGTGCCCGCTCGATCATGGCCCGAGACAAGTCCACCCCCAGGCAATGACCGTCAGCGCCCAGCCGCCGCGCTGTGGCCAGCACGGTCGCCCCGGTGCCGCAGCCCACGTCGAGCACCTGTTGGGCGGCCTGCGGCGCCACGGCTTCTGCCAGTCGTGTTTCGAAGCCGGCAAAAAGCTGGTCGAGGTGGGTCTGCAAGCTGACCCAGGCCTCGCCTGCCGCCCCATTCCATACTTGAGTTTGAGCGTCCTGCCCGTTGGTCTGCGTCATGTCGACTTGTCTCACCGAAGGTCAGCCGGCAGAGTGCCACTTAAAGTCAACTTGAGGTCAAGCCCAGTGGATCTGGATATCGGTGCGGTGGCATCTCAAAGCGGGCTGGCCCCGGCCACCTTGCGTTACTACGAGCAGCGCGGTTTGATCGCCTCGGTCGGTCGCCGGGGGCTGCGCCGACAATACGATCCATCCGTGCTGGATCAGCTCGCACTGATCGCGTTGGGCAAGGTCGCTGGTTTTTCGCTGGACGAGATCGGCCGGATGTTCGCGCCGGATGGTGAGCCACGCATCGACCGCGACCGCCTGCAGGCCCGCGCGGATGCCATCGATCATCAAATCCGGCGCCTCGGTGCGCTGCGTGATGGCCTGCGCCATGCCGCGCGATGTCCGGCGCCCTCGCATCTGGAGTGCCCCAGCTTCCGTCGGCTGATGAACCTGGCCACCCGTGGCCAGCGCTCGCGGACAGCCGCCGCTGAATCAGACGCCTAAAGTCTTGGCCGCACCGGCCGATGCCCGTTGCAGGGTCCATCCGCCAAGGCGTCCAGCATGATCGTCAAGCAATCAAATCTTCAGCTCGCATCCAGCCATCAGCACAGCAGCAGCCAACGCACGGTTGTGGAGTTGGAGCGGGGCCCCGCCCGGGCTGCAACACCGGCAGCGAGGCCCACTGCAGAGGCCGCGGCGAGCGCCGCAACCGATAGCCTGGGCAGTCCGTCAGCAGACCCCACAGCCGTCTCAGACGGCGACAGCATCCCGCCCCAGCTGCGACTGATGAAGGACCTGGTCGAATCGCTGCTCGGCCGGATGTTCGAGTTGTTTGACGACGCCTCACTGGACACGACGTCCGAGGCATCCGCATCGGCACCCGACACCGACATCGAGCGCGACAGCGTCACCCTGCGCGCGGTGCAGGAATACCGCGAACACGAACAGGTGACCTTCGCGGCCCAGGGGGTCATCCAGACCGAGGACGGGCAGCAGATCAGCGTGCAGATCAATCTGGCCATGCAGCGATCGGTGGTGGAGCGCAGCAGCCTGGAGCTAACCGTGGGCGGTGCGCCGCAGCTCAAGGACCCGCTGGTCATTAACTTCAATGGCCGTGCTGCGGAGCTGACGCAGGATCGATTCGAGTTTGACCTGGATGCCGACGGGGTGCTCGACCACATCCCTGGCCTGGCCGGTGGGCATGCGCTGGTGGTGATCGATCGCAATGGCAACGGACGGATCGACGATGGCCGAGAGGTGTTGGGTGCGCTCAGCGGCGACGCCTACGGCGATCTGCGCAAGCTTGACGACGACGGCAACGGTTTCGTGGATGCCGGCGACGCAGCCTTCGACCAGCTCGGACTCTGGCGTCCGGGCGAAGACGATATCCAGGCGCTGAAGAACAGCGTGGTGGGGGCCTTGTCCACCGATTCGGCAGCGACGCTGTTCCAGCTCACCGATGAGGCCCGCGAGCTTGCGGGCCAGTTACGGCGAACAGGCGTCTGGGTTGGTGACAACGGGCAGGCCGGCACCGTGCAACAGCTGGATTTCCGGGTGTAACCGCCGCGGTCCGGACCCGCTGCCATCGCGGCGCAATCTCCGCGCCCTAGCCTGCTCGTCCACCCAAACCGCCCCGCCCGCGCATGCTCCGTTCGACTGCGTTGACCGCCCTGTCGCTCCTACTCGCTGCCTGCGGCAGCAGCCCGCTCCCCGTGACCGACGATGTGGCCCCCACCACGCCGCCCGTTGACACCGGATGGCAGCCGCTAGATCAGGCACATGCCCATAACGACTACGAGCATGACCGTCCGCTATTCGACGCCCTCGAACATGGGTTTATGAGCGCGGAGGCCGATGTTTACGTGTCACCCATTGCCCGACCGGGGCTGGGTGATGATCTCTACGTGGCGCACGATCCGCAGGATATCGACCCCAGCAGGACACTGGCCAGCTTGTATCTGGACCCGCTCTACGCGCTGTACCTGGACCAGGCGGTGATCCAGCCCAACCAACAGCAGCCCTTCCAGCTACTCATCGATTTCAAGACCGAAGCCGAATCGACCTGGGCCGCGCTGGAAGCAGAGCTAGAGCCCTACGCCGACATGTTGTCTCGCTACGAGAATGGTCTGGTAACCCCCGGTGCCGTGACCGTGGTCATTTCCGGCAACCGCCCGATCGACACGCTTGCCGCGGCGGGTCGCCGCCTTGCCTTCATCGACGGCCGCCTTGCCGATCTGGATGACGCACCACCGGTGGAGCTGTTCCCGCTGATCTCGGACAACTGGACCAACCACTTCAGCTGGACCGGAGATGGCGCCATGCCCGCCGAGGAATCGCAGCGACTCGACGGCATCATGCAGCAGGCGCATTCACTGGGCTATCGCATTCGCTTCTGGGCCACACCAGACTCACCAGGCGAAGCTCGCACCGCGGTCTGGACCCGGCTGGCCGACGCCGGCGTGCACCATCTCAACACCGACGACCTGGCGGGGCTGGAAGCGTTTCTGCGCAGCCGCCAGCACCCACAACACGCGAGCGCGCCCTGACACGACTGCGACGCTTGAACAGAGCGTCTCCGGTTCTGCTGGACCGGCGGCTATGGGACCATGGCGCCCCGCCGATTGCACACAACCCCCGCCATGCTCCGAGTTGCCATTACCCTGGAAGGCCGCACCATCGATGACATTGACCAGGCGCTGGACGAAGCCCGCCGCCAGGTGCTTAACGGCGACCGCGCCGGCGCAGATGCGAGCGAAACCAGCGCCTTCAAGTTCCAAGTCACCGGCCAGGAAGAGCCGCGCGACTAGCAAGATTCAAGATCGCCAGGAAGAGACAATGACCGAAGACAGCTTGCCCAGCATCGACCCGCAAGAGTTCCGCAAAGCGGTGACCACGCGCCGATCCGTGCGTCAGTTCACCAGTGAACCCATTCCGGAGGATGTCCTGCAGGACTGCCTGGATCTGGCCCTCATGGCGCCGAACAGCTCCAACCTGCAGATGTGGAATTTCTACCGGGTCACGACCCCGGAGAAACGCGAAGCACTGATCAAGGCCTGCATGAGCCAGAAGGCGGCCAAAACCGCAGCCGAGCTTATCGTCTGCACCGGCCACACACGCAACTGGCGCCAACATGCCAAGGACATCCTGGCGCGGTGGCCGGGCGAGCCGCCCAAGGTGGTCCGCCAGTACTACGGTGGCCTGGCCCAGTTTATGTACGGCTCGGTGCCCATGGACATGCTGGGCCTGGGTGCCCGCGCCAAGAAGACGGTGCGTGATGCCATCGGTCTCGTCCGCCCCATGATGCGCACCCCCAATACCGATGCCGACATGGAACTCTGGGCGGCCAAATCCGTCGCCCTGGCCTGCGAAAACCTGATGCTGGCCCTGCGCGCCTACGGTTTTGATTCATGCCCCATGGAAGGTTTTGACGAACCCCGCGTCCGGGAAATCTGCGGCTATGGCCGCCACGAGTTCACCGTCATGGTCATTGCCGCCGGCCGCCGCCATCCCAAGGGGATTTACCACGAACAAATGCGCTTCGACCGCAAGCGCTTCGTCCACGAAGTCTGAGCAGACCATTGTTTTTAGCAATCGCCAGCCAATAAATAATTCATTTTTGTTATTGGCCAGCTGCACGCATGATCAGGTCATCACTTGTGGCAAAGAGGACACCATGCAGCAGATCAGTAACTGGCTGGCGCAGTGGCTGCGCCCCGCGGCACCGGAACCTGCACTGGTCCCGGTGCGCTGTAACTACCGGGACGATTATTACGGCGACCGTGTCTGTGGACGGCTGGCCGCGCAAGAACACTCGCCCCGGCTGTATCGCCCCGCAGCGCGGGCGGCCGAAGCCGCCCGAACCCGGGACTGACCTTAGGGCAGGTCGCTACGTCCGAGGTAGCGCATATCGAATTGATGGTCGGTGCGCTGGGGGACGTCCTGCGCACCCAGGCCAAACTCCATGATCACGTCGGTTTGCAGGAAGCCCGGCTCGGCATCGCTGGCCGTGCCTGCCGGCACCTCGATGGGAAACTCGAAGCGGACCAACCCGCCTTCGCACTCACTCACCCGGCCCTCACCCGGATTGCCGATCACGGCCGCCTGCAAGTCACCGTCGGCATCGCTGTAAAAGCTGTTGCGAATGATGACAAACGAACCGCTTTGCGAACGCGTGCCCTCGCCGCAGGCCACCTCCAGTCCGTAGCGGTAGACACCGGGCCGGGTGACCGCCCCCCGAATGTAACGCAGGGTCAGACCCAACTCGCTGATGGTCTGGCTGTTGGCATCCAGCCCAACCGATCCGGCCACGGTTTGCGCCTCGTCCACCAGCACCCCGAAGTCGCTGCGCCCGCCGCTAAGCTCCGCTGACAGCGAGGTCGATAGGCCGGTCCAATCCGGTGAAGGCAGCGGCAGGCTGTCGGTCACGCGCGCGTCATCGTTGCGTACGTCCACGCTGGCGGTCGCAAACAGATACAGCGGATTCACGCTGTCGCAGCGCCCGATCATCAGCGCCTGCGTCGCCATCACGTCCGTTGCATTGGTGAATGCTGCCGAGACCTCCAAGCGCAACGCCCGATCGGCCGGCGCCGTGAACTCAGCCACTTGGCGTGCCGGGTCGGTGACGGGCAGCACATTGAGCGCACCGGCATCGGCGTGCCAGTTCAGCGCCATGTCCTCGGGGCGCATCGACGTTGTATCGACGAAGGCGACCAGCTGCACCGTCTCTCCGGTTTCGACACAGCCCGGCCCCTCGATCCGAAGATCGCGCTCAAAGCGGATGATGGATTGCCCCTGCGCCTGCCCCTGCAGGGCTGTGGTCGTGCTCTCGGCCACTATGTGAACGGGAAAATCGGCCGGGTCTCCGCCGACCGCAAAATCCTGTGTCACCGAGGTGCCGTCGAAACGCGGCTGTCCGATCGGCGAGGCCTGGCCGGCCGTGACACGAAACGCCACATGATCCGGGAAATGCGTGTTGTGCACGGTTGCCGTAACCGTCTGCGGCTCGCTGGGCCCGCCGGCCTGGGACACCGGCGTCACCGAGACCTCCTTGGGCAGCACGCTCAGGGGCATGCTCATCTGCGCCAGGTCCACCGGAAATGCATCGCGCCGCGTGCTGACCCGGAGCAGGCCCGAACCCACCTGGGCCGGCAGAAACACCTGATGCTCCGATTGGGTGAACAGGCGGTTGTCCGCCGTGGCTTCGGTCCAGCGTTCGTCGGTGATCTCAAATTCGCCGTATTCGAACGGCTCGATGGCCAGACAGGCGGACTCGTTCAACTGGTCGTAAAGCGTATTGAGCTGGGGCTGGAAAACGGTCGCAAAAATGGCCACCTCATCGAACTTTTTACCCAGCAGAAACACGGCCGTATCGACAATGGCCTTGGTGATGCGCAAGCCCTTGCTCATGGCCGTCACACGCGCGTTATCCCAGGTCAGCAGGCGGCCGGCATCGCGGTCATCCTCCAGCAGCTCCGGTCGCAGCAAGTCGTAATGCAGCGGCCCGAACTGTGAAGGCAGCAAGCCTTCGGCCATCTCCGACACCTTGAGCAGCACGAACGAGACGTCGCCCAGGGCGCCGAAGACCGTCCCCGTCGGGCCTTTGGCGGCGCCCAGCAAACCCACGGCCTGTTGGAGTCCGGTGGTGGCGTTGCCTGTCAGATTGGTGATACCCGCCTCGTGGGCGAGCTGCATCGCCGTGCTCAGGCCCTCCGTGGTGCTAATCGTGGGTGCGGGCGGCGAGACGACGCGACAACCTCCGAAGTTGTCCATCTTGCGACCGGCTGGTCCGGATCGCCGGGCGGTGCTGGCCGGAGGCACCGCCGTCATCAGGCCATCTGCCACGGACTGCACCTGCTCATTGAGGCGGGTGGCTGCCAGCATGCGCTGCAACAGCTCCAGCCCATCGGCATCGATGGACGCCAGGCGAGCGGCCAGGCTGTCCGGCGCCGGTGACACACCATCGGCCGTCACGCCCAACAGCATGGCCAGGAACTTGAGTTCAATGGCCAGCGGCTGCAGATCGACCGAGATGTCCTGCAAATCGGTTTCGACCACGGCCTGCAAAGACGGAAAGCCATAAATCGCCGCGAACTGATCGAACACGCGCCCCATGTCGCTCATCAGACGCTGCGCCTCGTCGCCTTGCGGCTGAGGCAGCGCCAGGGCTTCCACCGTGAACGGGTTACAGGCAGCCGTCTCGGTCCGCAGTCGCAGCTCCAGCACCCCACCCTCCGGGTCGCCATCCGCGGCCATGGGCATGATGAGCGCCGCCCGGGTGTCGGGCCCCGGGAAGACCGGGGTGCCATCATCCAGTCGTGGTACGTCCAGGCGCACCCGATCAACCGGGCCGCTAAACACCCAAGGGTCTTCGCTAAACGCCTCGCGCAGTTCGAAGAACAACCCATCGATGCCTTCGGGCACATCCGAGATTTCGACCTGTGCGCCGGGCACGAAGCTGGAGCCGCCATGCGGGGCGATCGCCTGACAGCCCTCAAGCGCGGTCAGGGTCGCAATCCCGGTGCCCGGGTCGGTGCTGGGGTCACCCGCGCCGCCGGTCGGATCATCGGCAGGCACATCGGTGAGTTCCATGGACGCCGGGCCACCGCAGCCGGTCAGCAGCACCAGTCCGAGGGTGAGCGCATACAGCGCCTTGGGCCCGTTTCGCACAGCCTTTGTCATGTCTCGCTCCCTGACGATCATCCGGCCAGCACTGGCCTACTCACTCCATGCGGATTCCGTCAGGTCATTCGGACATCAGGTCACGGGCATTCGATGCCCGGCCGGTTATCGCTGCCAGGGCGGCAGCGCCTCGGCATCCAGGCGGTACTGCTGTCGCGCCTGCATGGCGACGGCGGCCTCCACCCGGCCTTCGCGCGCCAGGGTCGCCAGTGCGCTACAGACAATATGGCGACGGTCGATCTCGAAGAAATCGCGCAGCGCCGGCCGCGTATCGCTGCGCCCAAACCCATCCGTGCCCAGCGCGACAAACGGCGCGGCGATATGTGCGGCAACCAGTTGCGGAAGCGCCCGCTGGTAGTCGGTGACCGCGATTACCGGGGCCTCGCCATCCAGGCTGGCAGCGACATGCGCGCTGCGCGCCGGCTGATCGGGGTGTTGCAGATTCCAGCGCTGCACCGCCCGCGCTTCGCGCTCCAGTTCGGTGTAGCTGGTTGCACTCCAGACCTGCGCATCCACCCCCCAGTCGTCGCGTAATTGCTCGGCTGCCGCCTGGACTTCGGCGAGCATGGAGCCCGACCCCAGCAGCCGGACGGCCGCCGTGTTCTCACCCGTCAGGCAGTAAAGCCCCCGGATGATGTCGGCCTCTACGCCTTCGGGCAGGCTGGGGTTGTCGACGTTTTCGTTGGTCAGCGTCAGGTAATAGAACACGTCCTCCTGACGGTGCAGCATGGCCTGCATGCCATGATCGACGATGACCGCGACCTCGTAGGCCAAGGCCGGGTCATAGGCCCGGCAATTCGGGACCGTGGCAGCCATCAGATGGCTGTGGCCGTCCTGGTGTTGCAGACCCTCGCCGCCCAGCGTGGTCCTGCCGGCCGTTGCCCCCAGCAGAAACCCGCGGGCCCGCTGGTCGGCGGCCGCCCAGATCAAATCGCCCACGCGTTGGAAGCCGAACATCGAGTAGTAGATGTAAAACGGCAGCATGGGCACGCCATGCACCGAGTAACTGGTCGCAGCGGCCACCCAGCTGCTCAGCGCGCCCGCCTCGCTGATGCCTTCTTCCAGAATCTGGCCGTCCAGCGCCTCGCGGTAGCTCAGGATGGAGCCGATGTCTTCCGGCTCGTACTGCTGCCCCGCACTGGAATAGATGCCGAACTGCTTGAACAGGTTGGCCATGCCGAAGGTCCGCGCCTCATCCGCGACGATGGGCACGACACGTGGGCCGAATGATTTGTGCTTGAGCAGCCCCGAAAGCATGCGGACAAAGGCCATGGTCGTGGACATGGACTTGCCTTCGGCCTGCAGCGCAAAGCGACCGTAGCTGCTAATCGCAGGCGGGCTGAGAGCATCGGCCTGGCTGCGACGTGCCGGCAGGTAGCCGCCCAACGCCTGGCGCCGCGCATGCAGATACTGCAGCTCGGGGCTGTCCTCGCCCGGATGGTAAATCGCCAGGGCCTCGGCCTGCGCATCCGACAGCGGCAGATTGAAGCGGTTGCGAAACGCCAGAATCGCGTCGCGATCCAGCTTTTTCTGCTGATGCGTGGTCATCTTGCCCTGGCCGGCCTCCCCCATCCCGAAGCCTTTCTTGGTCTGGGCCAGAATCACGGTGGGTTGGCCCGTGTGGGCAGCCGCGGCCGCGTAGGCAGCGTAGATCTTGACGAGGTCGTGCCCGCCTCGACGCAGCCGGTCGATCTGTTCGTCGGTCAGCCCTTGCGCCAACCGCTTAAGCGCCTCGTTCTGGCCGAAGAAATGCTCGCGGTTGTATCGCCCGTCCTTGGCGGCAAAGGTCTGGAATTGACCATCCACCGTGTCGGCAAAGGCCTGAATCAGGGCCTCGTCGGTATCGCGGGCAAACAGCCCATCCCAATCCGAACCCCAGACCAACTTGATGACGCGCCAGCCGGCACCGGCGAACAAGGCTTCCAGCTCGTCGATGATCCGCCCGTTGCCGCGCACCGGGCCGTCCAGACGCTGCAGATTGCAGTTGACCACCCAGACCAGATTGTCGAGGCGCTCACGCGCCGCCAGCGTTAGCGCGGACATGCTCTCGGGCTCGTCCATTTCGCCATCGCCGAACACCCCCCAGACCGTTCGGCCTGCCGTGTCCGCCAGACCGCGATGGGCCAGGTAGCGCATGAAGCGAGCGTGGTAGATCGAGCTGATCGGCCCGATGCCCATGGACCCGGTCGGGAACTGCCAGAAGTCGGGCATGAGCCAGGGATGGGGATAGCTCGACAGGCCCTGTGCGCCGTCACGTCGGGCCGTAATTTCCTGCCGGTAATGCGCCAGATCCTCCGCGCTCAGACGCCCTTCCAGAAACGCCCGCGCGTAGACGCCCGGGGCCGAATGCGGCTGGTAGAACACCAGATCGCCGCCATCGCGCTCGGCGCCGTGGAAGAAGTGGTTGAAGCCCACCTCGAACAGGTCGGCGGCGCTGGCATAGCTGGCAATGTGACCACCCAGTTCGCCATAGGCCTGATTGGCGCGCACGACCATGGCCAGGGCGTTCCAGCGCATCATCGAAGCCAGGCGCTCCTCCATGGCCAGATCACCCGGAAACTCCGGCTGCTCCTGCACGGAGATGCTGTTCACATAGGGCGTGCCCAGTACCGGCCGCCAGCCCACGCCGGCCCGCTCGGCAACATCCTGGAGCAGATCCAGCATGGCGCGAACGCGCTCCGGGCCGTCGGCCTCCAACAGTGACAGCAGCGCATCGCGCCACTCGGCTGCTTCCACATCCCCCGCGCCCAGCTTCGGCCGCATTGCCTGCCTGCTCATCGGTCTCTCCCCGCCATCGCGCAGCACGGTCGCCAGTCGCCACGGCTGCTTCGTTTCTTGTTCGACACCCAGTGTATGCGACGACCCGGCCCGCCGGGGGTGAGTTGCCGGGCGCGCATCCAGTAAGCTGCGGCCACACTCCGACGACAACCCGCGCCATGCTGCAACGCCCCGGCTTGAACACCACGCTTTGTCGGCGACAACAGATATGACGGCCCCGTGGAACAGCGCCGCCGTGCGCGAGGCGTTTCCGCCCTACACCCTGCGCGACCTCGGACAGGGGGTGCAGCGAATCACGGCCCCCAATCCCGGACCGCTCACCGGCCCCGGCACCAACACCTACCTGGTGGGCGAACAGGCGGTGGCGGTGATCGACCCCGGCGTTCGTGACACGCGGCATCTCGACACCATTCTCGCGGCGGCTGAAGGGCGGATTCGCTGGATACTGCTCACGCACACCCATCCCGACCACTCACCCGGCGCGCGGGAACTGGCCGAAGCCACCGGAGCACGCATTTATTCCCATCATGCGGAGCTACAGGGCGCCCGCGACGCCGATTTCACGCCAGATCAGCTGTTGGATGAAGGCGATGTTGTTGAGGGCGACGGCCTGCGACTGCGCGTGCTTTACACGCCGGGCCACGCCTGTAATCACCTTTGTTATCTGAACGAAGCCACCGGCGACCTCATTGCCGGCGACCAGTTCATGGACGGTGGCACCGTGGTGATCGCCCCTCCCGACGGCCATATGGGCGACTACCTCGCCTCGCTGCGCCGCCTGCGCGAAGAGCCGATCCAGCGCATTCTCCCGGCACACGGCAACCCGCTCAGCCCGCCCATCGACATCATCGACGGTGTCATCGCACATCGGCTGGCCCGCGAAGCCAAGGTCATCGCCGGGCTGGAGCAATTCGGCGAGCCTGCCACGCTGGACGCTCTGCTTCCGGTGGTCTATGCCGACGTGCCCGCCGCGTTGCATCCGCTCGCCGCCCGCAGCCTCATCGCGCATCTCGACAAGCTGGTGGACGATGAACGGGTCCACCACCGCGATCACCACTGGACGCTGATCCAGCCGGCTTGATGGACACGCTTGCCACCCTGCTCGCGCTGTCGCTGTTGGCGGGTGCCTCCATGCCGGTTGGCGCGGCTTTGGCACGCTGGGATCGCCTGCATCCGGCCGTGCTGGGGCCCGGTTGGCGTCACTTCATCGTTGCGTTCGGGGGTGGCGCATTGCTGTCCGCCGTGGCCCTCGTGCTGGTGCCCGACGGCGCTGAACAGCTGCCGATCTGGCTGGCCGCGCTGAGCTTCGGGGCTGGCGGCATCGTCTTCTGTTTGCTGGATATCTGGCTCGGGCGGCTACAAAGCGCAGCCGGCCAGATGGTTGCGATGTTGTCGGATTTCATCCCTGAGGCTATCGCCCTCGGCGCCGCCTTTGCAGCCGGCGAGCAAACGGGTGTTCTGCTGGCGCTGCTGATCGTGCTGCAAAACATTCCGGAAGGCTTTAATGCCTTTGAAGAACTCGACGCCCGGCAACACAGCTCACCCGAACGCATTCTGGCGGTCTTCGCCCTGCTCGCGCTCGTTGGACCGGCCGCCGCCCTATCCGGCTACTTTCTGCTACCCGATGCGCCAAGCCTCATGGGTGGACTCATGCTGTTCGCCAGCGGCGGCATCCTCTATCTGATTTTCGAGGACATTGCGCCGCAGGCGCGGCTGGAACGCCGCTGGTCACCGCCGCTGGGCGCCGTGGCCGGATTTGTCCTGGGGCTCGTCGGGCATCTCCTACTAACGGGTTGAGGAGGCGACCGCCGCGTGGCTCCGAACGGCATGCCCCGGGTCTTCCCCAAGCCTGCGTCGGCCCGCGCAGCGAGCACCGCCCCCGCCTCAGTAACAGGTGATTGCCGAGTGCAATCCACGGGTGACGCGGACCTCATCGGCTTCAACCGTTCGCCTCGGGTGGCATCATGTGCCGCCGATTCCAATGGCTTGTCGCACATGCCCCGCCAGATTCGTCGTCTTAAAAACGCGCTTGCCGACGCCTCCAGTTATGCGGAGTGGCGCGAGGCCGCGCATGCACTGGATGCGGCCACGGGAGCCGATGACTGGCGGGCCGAAGACGACAGCCCGGAACTGGCGGCCGACCTGCTACGCCGGGATATCGCCCGCATTGATGCGCTGGTCCGCCGGCGGGACTGGACGGCGCTAGCGGAGACGCTGCACGAGAGCATTTACCGCCACCAGGGCGACCTCACCGCGCCGCATCTTTACAACGTTGCACGCTCCGGAACGAAGCAGATTGTCGAGGACTACCTGGAAGCCGTTGGCGCCGCGCTGACGGCCTATGCCGAGGCCGCGGACAGCCCCAGCGATGCCGAAAGCCGCCTGCGCCTGCTCACCGCCGCGCAGTTCACGCTGGGGCAGCCCGCCCTGCTGCTCAGCGGTGGGGCCGCCATGGGGTTCTTCCACCTGGGTGTCATCAAGGCGCTGCTGGACCAGGGCCTGCTGCCGGAGGTGATCTGCGGGTCGAGCATCGGCTCGATGGTGGCTGCGGCGGTCTGCAATCGCAGCGACGCCGAACTCAAGGCGCTGTTCGGCGACCTCGACGCGGTCTACCGCTTGGGCATTCGTTTTCTGCCGCCACGCCGGGCCTGGCGCGATGGCGGGCTGCTCGACCAGGCCCAGTACCGGCGCTGCGCACTGGAGAATATCGGCGACACCACCTTCGCCGAGGCCCGGGCACGCTCAGGCCGCGCCCTGTGCATCAGCGTCTCCCCCAGCCGTGCGCGACAAAAACCTCGCGTGCTGAGCGACAAGACTGCGCCGGATGTCCTGGTCAGCGATGCGGTGGTCGCTTCCTCGGCCGTGCCGGGGCTGTTCCCGCCGGTGATGCTGCAGGCCCGCCAGCCGAATGGGCAGATCACGCCGTATCTGCCTGACGAACGCTGGGTTGATGGCACCTTTCAAGGCGACCTGCCCACCAAACGTCTGGGTCGGCTCTACAACGTGAACCATTTCATCGTCAGTCAGGTCAACCCGCACGCCGTGCCGTTTCTGGCCAGCCGGGGTGGCCGCAGTCTGCCGGCACTGGCGGCCGACCTGATGCTCTCCAGCACCCGGGTGCAGGCGGTGCAAACGCTCAAGGTGCTGCAGGCGCGGGTCAAGCGCGACGGTCTGCACAACGTGCTGGAGCACGCCCGGCTACTGGCCGAGCAGGATTACCGGGGTGACACCAACATCCACCCACCGATGAATGCCTGGATGTATCGCAAGCTGCTGAGCAACCCCTCGGTGGACGACCTGCACCACTACATCCTGCTGGGCGAACGGGCCACCTGGCCGCAACTGGATTTAATCCGCAACCAGACGCGAATCCAGCGCGAACTGGCCGGCGCGATCGAGCGCCTGAAAGCGACTACAGCGCGCGCTGGTTGACGCGCTTCATCAGCGCCTCGGCACTTTCCACCCGCTCGGAGTAGCGGTCGGTGAGATAGTCGCTGTTGTCCCGCGTCAGCAGCGTGAACTTCACCAGCTCCTCCATGACATCGACGATGCGGTTGTAGTAGCCCGAGGGCTTCATGCGGTCGTCGTCACCGAACTCCAGAAACGCCTTGGGCACGGAGGACTGGTTCGGAATGGTGATCATCCGCATCCAGCGACCCAGCACCCGGAGCTGGTTCACCGCATTAAAGGACTGCGAACCACCGCAGACCTGCATCACCGCCAGCGTCTTGCCCTGGGTGGGCCGCACCGCCCCCAATGACAGCGGAATCCAGTCGATCTGCGCCTTCATGATCCCGGTCATCGACCCGTGTCGTTCGGGGGAGCACCAGACCTGGCCTTCGGACCAGGTCACCAGCTCGCGCAGCTCGGCCACCTTGGGGTGATCGGCTTCGCAACTATCGGGCAGCGGCAGCCCCTGCGGGTTGAAGATGCGGACCTCCGCGCCCATGCGTTCCAGCAGCCGGGCGGACTCCTCGATCACCAGACGACTGAACGAGCGTTTGCGCAGCGAGCCATAGAGCAACAGGATGCGCGGCGCATGCTGCGAGTGGGTTCGGCTGAAGCGCTCGGCCTCGGGCTTGGCGAATTGCTCGGCGTCCAGCGCCGGCATGTCATCGGTGGGGTTCATGCTGCGGTCAGCTCCTTGAGTGCGGCCGGCCACAGACCGCGGTCCGTGTGGGCGATCCGGGTCAGCGCATCCACCCGCGCCTCGATCTGGGCAATGGTCTGGCGGAACGCATCGGCGGCCTGTTCGGGCTCCAGCTTGGACGGGTCGCTCAGCCCCCAATGCAGCTTGATGGCCTGACCGAACCAGACCGGGCAGGCCTCGCCCGCCGCAGAATCGCAAAGCGTGATGACAACGTCCGGTGCAAAGTCTTCGAACTCGTCCCACGACTGGCTACGCAAGCCCGCGGTCGGATACCCCGCTTCATCGAGATAGCGCAGCGACAGCGGGTGCACCGCGCCGGCGGGTTGGCTGCCCGCGCTGCGAGCGGTGATGTGTTCGCCGGCCCGATGGTTTGTGACCGCCTCAGACAGAATGCTGCGGCAGCGGTTGTGGGTGCAGATGTACAGAATTTTCATATCAGGCCTCGCTCGTACCAAGGCTTGGTCGCATTGAAGATGCGCACGACCGAGAGCATCACGGGAACCTCGATCAGCACGCCCACCACCGTGGCCAGTGCGGCACCGGACTCCAGCCCGAACAACACAATGGCCGTCGCCACCGCCAGCTCGAAGAAATTGCTGGCGCCAATCAGGGCCGATGGCGCCGCCACGCAATGGGCCTCTCCGCTCCAACGGTTCAGCCCATAGGCCAGCCCGGCAATGAAATAGACCTGGATCAGAATGGGCACGGCCAGCAAGGCGATGACCAGCGGCTGACGCACGATTTGCTCGCCCTGAAATGCGAACAGCAGCACCAGCGTGGCCAACAGGGCAACAATCGACAGCGGCTGCAACACAGCCAGCGCCGAATCGAGGCTGGCCTGCCCTCCTCGCGCCAGTAACTTGCGGCGAATCCACTGGGCCAACAGCACCGGCACCATGATGTAGAGGCCAACCGACAGCAGCAGCGTATCCCAGGGCACGGTAATCGACGCCAGCCCGAGCAGCAGCCCCACCAGCGGCGCGAATGCAAACACCATGATCACATCGTTCAGCGCGACCTGACTCAGCGTGAAATGCGGCTCACCCTTGGTGAGATTGCTCCAGACGAACACCATGGCCGTACAGGGCGCGGCGGCCAGCAGGATCAAGCCCGCAAGGTAGGAATCGATCTGCTCGGCCGGCAGCCAATCCCGAAACAGAACGCCGATGAACAGCCAGCCCAGAAAAGCCATCGAAAACGGCTTCACCGCCCAGTTCACCAACAGCGTGATGCCGATGCCCCGCCAGTGCTGGCGCACCTGCGACAGCGCAGCGAAGTCGATCTTCACCAGCATCGGAATAATCATTAACCAGATCAGCCCCGCCACCGGCAGGTTGACCTGTGCGACCTCGAGCTCGCCCAGCGTCTGCGCCACACCGGGGACGAAGTGTCCGAGGCCGATCCCGACCACAATGCAGGCAGCGACCCAGACGGTGAGATAGCGCTCGAACATCGACATGCCCGTCACGTTCGTCGATGCCTCCGGGGTGGACGGTGCTTGCGCCGCGGTCATGGCAGGGCCTCCTCGCAGCAGGGCACGGTCACGCAATCCTCGTCGCTGCTGGCGCAGCAGTTTTCCGTGAGGTAGCTCAGTAATTCGTTCATCGCTCCGAAATTGGCGGAGTAGAAAATGAACCGCCCCTGCTGCCGGGACACGATCATCTCGGCATGCCGCAGCTCCTTGAGATGAAAGGACAGCGTGGCCTGGGCAATGCCCAATCGTTCGGCCAGCACCCCGGGATTCAGGCCTTGCGGCCCGGCCTGAACCAGCGTGCGAAAAATGGTCAGCCGGGTGTCCTGCGCCAGCGAGGCGAGACGTTGCGTAGCGGTTGATTCATTCATAGTTCCATTATTTTAGAATTATCACTTCAAGGCAATCCGACGCCGATGCACCGTCATCCGACGGCAACAGGCACGGGATATGATTCCCAACCTTGGCCTCAGCACCGACCACTCATGAGCGACTTTCACCGCCGGCGTTTTCGCGCCATTCCCCGCCTGCCGATTAATCGACGCACGTTTCTTAAGCGCTTTGGTGGCGCTTCGTTGGGCGCCTTTGCCATGGGTGCCGGCGCCGGTTGTTCATCCAGCTCATCGGGTCCGGCTCCAGCCTCAACCACTCTGGCGTTCCTACACGGTGTTGCCAGCGGAGACCCGCGGACCGACCGGGTCATTCTGTGGACACGCGTCACCCCGGCAGAGCCCACGGCAGCCGACATTTCGGTGGATTGGGTGCTGTCGACCACGCCCGAGATGACCGACACCGTGAAAACGGGCCGCTTCATCACCGGAGCCGACCGTGACTACACCGTCAAGGTGGACCCCACCGGGCTGGCCAGCTACACGACGTACTACTACCAGTTCTCGGTGACCCAGCCCGATGGCAGCGTGGTGCAATCGCCAATCGGCCGCACCAAGACCGCGCCCTCTCGCAGCGATGATGTTTCGCAGGTACGCATTGCCTCTGCCGCCTGCAACAGCTACACCTTTGGTTACTTCAACGCCTTTGGCCGCGTCGGCGAGCGCGCCGATCTGGACCTGTTCATCCACCTTGGCGACTACATCTACGAAGGCGGCGGCTCGCAGGTGCGTGCCCATGAGCCCGACTACGAGATCATCAGCCTGGCCGATTACCGCCAGCGCCACGCCCAGTACAAGACCGATCCGGATCTACAGGAGGCCCACCGCCAGCATCCCTGGATCACCACCTGGGATGACCACGAAACAACCAACAACAGCTACTCCACCGGTGCCTCCAACCACACCGAAGGCGATCCGGACGACCCCGATGCACCCGGCGAGGGCTACTGGGCCGAGCGCATGGGCTGGGCCATCCGTGCCTACTTCGAATGGATGCCGATCCGGGAGAACGGCACCGGGTTCGACGCGCCTGCCGATGGCGAGCCCGCACTGGAAACAGGCCAGACCGGCTATGACCCGAACGGCCTGGGCCGCATCTGGCGCAAGATTCCCTACGGCGAGATGATCGATATCTTCATGCTCGATACGCGGCTGTCCGGGCGCGTGGCCGAAAATCCGGAGTTCGTGCTAGATGAGGCGCAAACCATTCTCGGGGCCGAGCAGCGCGAGTGGTTTCTGCAGGAACTGGCAGCCAGTACCGCCACCTGGAAGATCATTGGCAACGGCACGACCTTCGCCCCCCTGAACGCAGGCCCGGCCAACCCGCTGACGGGCTGCACGACAAGCGCACCTGCGACAGACCCCTGCTACGTCAATGCCGATGCCTGGGATGGCTACCGTTTCGACCGCGAGGCCGTGTACGACACCATCGAAGCCAACGGCATCGAGAACAGCGTATTCATCTTCGGCGACATCCATGCGGTGATTGCCTGCGATCTGCCGCGCGATCCCAACGACACGGCCAGCTACAACCCGCTGACTGGCGACGGCAGCCTGGGTGTGGAGCTGTGCTGTGGGGGCGTGGCCCAGGTGCCGGTCCCGGTCTGGACCGGCCTGATGACCTCGGGCTTCAACCCGCACATGAAACACGCCAACGAAACCAACCTCGGCTACATGCTCATGGACTTTACGGCCGAGCGGGTGCAAAGCGAGTGGTACTACTCCACCGTGCAAACTCCGACGATTGCCGAATCCATGGACCCGGTCATGCTGCAGTCGGTCGCCGGCAGCCAACGCCTGACGCCGGCCACCCTGCCGTCATCGGGCCCGGCCGACCCGCCGCCGTTGGCTCCCTGAACCTCAGTTGTCCGCGCCAACCTCCAGGCGAAATGCAGCCCCCCCGCCAGGGATCCGGCTGGGTGTCCGGATTAGCCGTCACACTCCGTACTCTCTCTGCAGGACGAGAGGAGACACCACATGACCCCACGCTGGATGCCCGCCGGAATCACCGCACTGACACTCATCATGGCCGGCTGCTCCGGCAGTTCGGATGGAACCCCCACCTGCAACGCGATTGCGGGTGGGGCCACCCAGGTGGATGCACCCGGCACCTGCACCGGTTGCACCGCCTCAAATCCCCGTCTGGCCATTGATGGCAACCTCGCCAGTGCGGCGACGCTGGTCGTCGAAACGGCCGGCTCCGGCACCACGCACCTGCGTGCAATTGCTCAGGATGGGGTGGTCTATGCGGCCGGCACGCGCTTGAGCGTGTTCGCCGAATCGGTGTTTGACGGTGAGGCCACCAGTCACACCGTGGAGCTGAGGACCTACCTCGATGGCACCGCCACGGGCGACAGCCGGCAACTCACCGGCATTAATGGTGTGCGCGGTGGAGGACTGGCTCGCGATCAATACTTTTTGGAGACCACCTCGGCCTTCGACGCAGCCGAGCTGGCGCACACACAGTCCACTTCAACGGGTGACATCACCTATCAGATCCACGAATTCTGTACGGGAGACTGACCCGCGATCGCCCCAGACCTGTTCTTGCAGTTGGTGATGCACCCATAATCAGGGCATCACCAGGGAGAGCAACATGCGGGCAATCTTGAGTGGACGCAGCGGCACATGGGGGGCCATGGTGCTGATGCTGCTGGGGAGTACGGGCTGCATCTACGGCCCCGAGTCCGTGGATGCCGGCCATGAGGGGGTGCAGGTCGATCAGCCCTGGTTCTTCGGCACACCCGGCGTTGAGCCGCAGCCACGCGCCACCGGCACGCACTGGCTCTGGTGGACATCCCACCTGGTCGAGTACGACATCCGCCCCCAGCAGTTCAACGAAAAGTTCGATGACCTGGTGACGGCGGACAACGTACCGGTGGATTTTCGGGCCTACCTGTTGGTGCAGCTGGAAGCCGGGCAAACCCCGGTTGTTCACGAACGCTTCGGCCCCAAGTGGTACCGGACCAAGGTGCAGGAAGTCTTCCGCACGGCGCTGCGCGATTTTGCTCGCGGCCAGCGGGTATTCGACCTGACCACCGACCCCACCGTGACCTCACAGGGCGAGGTCGCCATTCTGGAAACCATTCGCGACTACGTGCAGGAGGAATCGCTGCCCGTACGCATTAATCGCGTGGTGATCGGTGGCGTAACACCTCCGCCGGTGGTCTTGGAGGAAACCGCACGCACGGCCGCACAGGAGCAGCGCACACGCACCGAAATTGCCCGGGCCCGGGCAGAGCTGTCGCGCGCCGACGCCGAGAAGAACAAGGCCCTGGCCGACAAGGCCTACGCCGAAGCCTTTGGCCTGAATCCCGATCAGTTCCTGACCTATCGCAGTCTGGAAATTCAGAAAGAGATGGTCGAGGTGGTCAAGACCAAGGAGAAAGTCTCGGTGATCATCGGAGCCGGCGGCGGCGCCGCAACGCCGGTTGTCCCCACCGGCCGTTAGGAGCAACTGCGCATGACAGCGACAGAACGCGTTCGACTGAGCTTTGGCGACACGCTGAAGATTCTGACGCCCTATGTGCTGGAAAACCTGAAGGAACAGCTGCGCGCAATCTGGTTCATCGTGGCCTATCTGCTGTTGTTCCAGATTCTGGTGCTGGGCCTGCCCATCGTGCACGCCCTGATGATTGGCGCCGGCATCGGCATCGTGGCCATCGGCCTGATGTTTTTCATGGAAGGCCTGCGGCTGGGGTTAATGCCGCTAGGCGAAACGATCGGCGCAGTGCTGCCGCGTAATTCGTCGCTGCCCATTATTCTCGGCTTTGCCTTCTTGCTGGGGGTCGGCGCCACCTTTGCCGAACCGGCCATCGCCGTCCTGCGCAGCGCGGGCGCCGGGGTGCAGCCGGAGCAAGCGCCCCTGCTCTACTCACTGCTCAATGATTTCGCCAACCAGCTGGTCATGGTGGTCGGCATTGGCGTGGGCGTGGCGGTGCTGCTGGGCATTCTGCGCTTCTTTCTCGGCTGGTCGCTCAAGTGGTTCATCCTGCCGCTGGTGGGTGGGTTATGCGCGCTCACGCTCTACGCGCATCATCACGATGCCCTGCAGCCGGTGCTGGGCCTGGCCTGGGACTGCGGTGCCGTTACCACCGGGCCGGTCACCGTCCCGCTGGTGCTAGCGCTGGGCATTGGGGTCTGCCGCATTGTCGGTGATGGCGATGCCGGTAATGCCGGCTTCGGCATCGTCACGCTGGCCTCGCTGTTCCCCGTGCTGGCGGTTCTGATGCTGGGGTTGTGGCATGTTCAGCAGCAGGATTACTACGGCCAGCCCCATTACGCCGGTGAGCCCGCCGCCGTCGCCGACCGGCAGGCGGCATCAGACACCACGCCCCGCAATCGGCCCGATGGGTTTGATGTCGACGATTTTGATCGCTTTCTGCAAACCGGCACGCCACCGGACGACTACACGCTGAAGTTCGCAGGTGGCGACCCGCAGCTCGTGGATGGCCGCATTGTCATGGACGAGGCCACGCTGATTTTGGAAAAGCAGCCCAAGCTGCAATCCAAGGTGGTCTCGCAGGCGGTGTGGGACCCTTCGGTGGAGTTTCTGGACGAGCTGCGCGACGGTCTGGCCGCGGCCCTGCGCGCCATCGTGCCCTTGTGCCTGTTCCTGCTCATCACCCTACGCCTGGTCTTGCCGGAGCGGTTGCGTAACCGCGACGAAATCTTCATCGGCATCGGCTTCTCCGTCGTCGGCATGAGCCTGTTCATGCTGGGCATCACGCTGGGCCTGACCCCGCTGGGCGCCCAGCTTGGCAGCAATGTGCCGCTCAGCTTCGCCACGTTAGTGCCCTGGGGCGCAGAGGGCTTGCAGCAGCCGCTGTTCGACTCGGCGACCACGGGCAAGATCGTGGCGGCCATCTTCGGATTCTTCCTCGGCTACGGCGCCACGCTGGCCGAACCGGCGCTCAACGCCCTGGGCGAGACCGTCGAAAAGATCACCATCGGCGCCTTTCGCAAATCGCTGCTCATGCAGTCGGTGGCCCTCGGCGTCGGCGCCGGGATCGCTGTCGGCGTGATCAAGATCGCCTTCAACATCCCACTGGAATACCTGCTGATTCCGCCCTATCTGTTGCTCTTGCTGCTGACGGCGATCTCCTCCGAGGAGTTCGTGAACTTCGGCTGGGATAGCGCCGGGGTGACCACCGGCCCCATCACCGTGCCGCTGGTGCTGGCCATGGGCCTGGGCATCGGCAGCAACGTGCCCGGTGTCATCGACGGCTTCGGCGTGCTGGCGCTGGCCTCGGTCGGGCCGATCATCACCGTCTTGCTGGTCGGCCGGGTGGTGTCGCGCGCCCGCAATAACCCCGAATTGGGGGTCGCATGAGCCAGCATTTTGAAATTCTGCACAAGGTTTCGCTGGTCACGGCCATCCTGCCGCCATCATCGGTCAAGCCGGTGATCGAACGGCTGTTTGCCGCAGGGGAGCGCAACGCCTTTGTGACCAACGCCCGTGGCACCCTCATCCGTCAGCAATGGTTGCAGCGGTTTCTGCCGCTGATCAGCCCGGAAAAGGAGATCCTCCAGTTTCTGGTGCCGGATGCTCAGGTCGATAGCGTCATCCGAGATATCGCCGACCAGGCCGGCCTGCGCTATCCGGGTTCCGGCGCGGTGTACTCCGTGCCCTGCGACGATGTGATCCACACGCCGGACTTCCCGATCTGGGAGGGCCTGGAGGCAGGGGAAACCGGCGATGACGCCTCCATTGGCCTGCGCGAAAACCTCGCGGCCATCGCCTGCATTCTGCAGCCGGAACACACCGACACTGTGGCCAGGGCTGCGATGCGTGCCGGCGCTCACGGCCCGGTGGTGTACTACTGCGAGGGTCGCGGCCTGCGGGACCGCCTGGGCTGGCTGCGCATCACCAAAAAGCGCACCAAAGAAGTCATGCTGGTCATCGTCGACAACGCCGATGCCGACGCCGTCGTCCAGGCCATGACCGAGGCCGGCCGACTGACCATGCCCGGCCGTGGCTATCTATTCCGCATGCCCGTGCAAAAAGGCATCGTCAGCCTGGCCACCACCGTGGGCCATCCCCACCACGCGGCCGACATGCAGCAGGTCATCGCAGCACTCGACGAGCTGTTGGGGCATTCAGACTGGCGGCGGCGACAGGTCGTGCGCCTGGGCACCGGCGCCCATGCGGCAGGCGTGGACCTGGATGCCGCCGAGATCACCCAGGGGGCTGAACCCCATACCCGTGTGACCGTCATCTCCAGCGGCCAACACATGCAACCCTTGCTGGATGCGGCCGTCGCCGCAGGGGCTACCGGGGCCAATGTCCTGTCCGCCCGGTTCGTCGAGGCTGAGTCCAAGGTCGCAATGGGCCGACGCCTGAACCGCGAACGCAGCTGGGTCCAGACCGTCGTCCCCACCCCCATCGCACAATCGGTGATCGGCGCCGTCGTCGCCTGCGCCGAGGCTGAAAACATCACCGAAGTCTGCGTCTTCGGCCAGCCCGTCACCTGCGTCGTGACCTACCAAGCTCAAACCGTCGAAACGCCGCAAAGCCCTGTTCGTACCTATCGGGGTGCGCCTCTGGAGTTGTGAAGCATGCCGGTGGCTAGGTGGCCATCAGCACGCTGCTAAACCGGGCAGCATTGGAATCCGGATTTGGCCTGGATTTATTGACTTCTGACCATAGTCACTTGTTAGATGCCCGGCCGCGCCAACGCACGATACTGACGAATGTCAGACGACGAAATCTGATCTCTTGGCACCAACTTATAGTGCTTCTCCTGCACCAAGCGAATTTGGTCGTCTTGTACCGTTAGCTCGAATATTGCGATCAGATCATCTGCCATGAACTGCGTGGAAATCGCGCGACAAATAAGATCAGGGTACTTCTCGGCACAACAAAGAATGTCTTGCTTGGTCTGTACAACTCCAAGTTGATCATTTCCGCCCTTGGCTTGCACTGGCACGACATACTGAACGCCGTGTTGATCAACGCCGACATAGATCTCATCGATCTCGATCTGCCCGACGCCCTTCACAGTTGTTCGTAGATGATTTTGCAGCGAATAGCTAGTTACGCCCAGAAACAAATCGATGAGACGGTTGTAGCGCACTTTTGCCAGGAGCGCCTGCTCGTCAGACAGAGCATATTCAGAGACGATTTCCGGCGTTGCGTCGGGAATCTTGATCGTAATGAGTTCGGTGTTGGGCGTAATCCGGTTGATCTTTACAAGTTTAAAAGCGTACTTGGCGCGCCCAACGCCCTCGATAATCCATTCCTTTCCCTCGCGTTGTGTAGCCTCCACTGAGGCAGGAAGCGGAGTTCGATAGCGCATAGCGTAGACGACATCGCCTAGGTTCTTCGGGAGGCCGATATCGAGATCACTTGCCGCTGATTCCAAATCCTCGCGAACGAAAAATATTTCTTCCGAGCCTTCTTCAAAATTGTCGAAGAAGATTTTCTCTACCAACATTTGGTACCGATTTGTAGGTTTCTTAGCCATCGGCAAGACTCAACGAGTGTTCAACTTCTAGCTGCGACCGTTTCTTAGCACCGCTTTTGCGATTCCGCTTCCCAATAGGCACCTCAATTCCCCAAAACTTGGAAGCCTGAGACATATCCATTTCCAGCAAGTCAGGATCACCGAGCTTCAGAGTTCGCTTCGGTCTCGCCGGGCTCACGCCCATCGCACCGATGATTTGTGCCGCAATTTCCTTTGCGAGAGGCGGCGGCACGGCATTTCCGATTTGCCTCGCCCCATGCCACTTCGTGGCGTGGAACCGGAACCAATCAGGAAAACCATGAAGGCGAGCCATCTCGCGAACCGTTACGCACCGATCATACGCGTAGTGAATGGGTCTCGGACTTGTGAACGCACCTCGTGCTGAATCGGTGCCTGCACGAAGGGTATTAGATTGACCGTCGGAAGGAAGTTTGAAGAATCGTGAAATTGGCTCAACTTTCCCTTCGAGCGTCTCGCCAAATCTACGTCGGGAAATCTCGGTGTGAGATGTTCGCAAGCTTGACGTTAGCAGCGAAGGGTTCCAGCTTCTCCTATAACCGAAGTCCCAACCGTTACGGCCAAGACAGCGCATATGCCGTGCATATTCCGACAAGTTGGTTGCGTGTTCATAGGCTACGTAGTCTTGGCTTTCGAGCTCCGCAAACGATTCAGCATCAGGCAAGTCACCCAATGCCTCCTCGCAACTAACCAATGATTCATGCGGGTTTGGATATTCAGGAGGCTCACCATCAAGGCAGCCAATTAGGAATAACCTTTCGCGATTCTGTGGGACCGAATAGTCCCTAGCATTCAATACTTTCCATGGCCGTCGAACAGAATACCCTTCGCCTTGAAGAGTTTCGACGATCTCTTCCAGAAATCTGCGATGCTTGCCGAGAGTAAGACCCTTGACATTTTCAAACACGAAATATCGCGGACGAACCTCGGAGACAATACGAATGAACTCTTTCACTAGCGAGTTCCGCGGATCATCTAGCGCCCTTTGACCAATCAAAGAGAACCCTTGGCAAGGAGCGCCACCCACGATGACGTCGATGCTCCGGTCTCCAGCCAACCTCAAAAGTTCCGCGCCAGAAATCTTCTCGACTGATCGTGGGAACACCGCGCAATCCGGAAAGTTGTACTTATGCACGGAGGCGTGAACGGGATCGACTTCAACGGCCGCAAGTAGATCAAAGCCCGCTTGTTCGAAGCCTAGGCTCAACCCACCCGCGCCCGCGAAGAGATCGATGGCAAGGGGGCGTGTCGTTGTCATGGGCCGATTATACGGGTCGGTGATGAGGGCATCTAACGCTTATTAGATGGACAAAGGCCGCCTAATCCAACGGCAAGCGACACACCAAAGTGGCCGGAAATCTTTGCGACCCAGCATGCGGTGGTTGAACCGGCGCCGCGTGAGTTGCGCCCGGTCAACGTATGAGCGACCTGCAGCCCCTGCAATCGACTCCGCACAGGCCACCGCATTGCCAGACAGCGCCGACTGATGTCGGCATGTCTTGCGGTGTTTCGGTTATACACGGTCCCTACCTCTTGCCAACGTGGTCATGTCGATTTCGATGCGAGGGGCATCCATCTTCAGTACGAGATCCCCGCTAAAAAGCGGACAACCGTCGCGGCGTGCACGTTGCCGGTGCCGCCACCGTCACAAGCTGCACCCTCTGTGGTGCTCTCTCGGCACGGCCAGAGTCACGCGTGCATCAGAATGACGACCAGCCTGTTGCTTCCATGAAGCGGTAAGCCCATCGCAGGTGGTTCCGCTCATCGGCATACACCGCGTAGGGCACCGAGAATTCCCGCTCCGTTGGTGGGTTCCAAAGGCCGTTGAACCAGCCGGTGAGGGATTGCGCCAAGGCGGCGTCGGCCGGCAGGTGGACGGCGACGTCGGTTTCGAGGTTGTAGTTGTCGAGGTTTCGGCGGGTGAAGTTGGCGGAGCCGAGCACGGCGTGTACGCGGTCGGGTTGACGCACGATGAGCACCTTGAAGTGGCATTGCTCGCCGTGGGTGTCGCACCAGCGTACGTCGACTCCGCCGGCGACCAGTTCTGCAGCCACGGGGCGGGCGGGTACGCCTTGTTTTTCTCGGCCGAAGGCATCGCGGTTGGGGTCGAGTAAGACGCGCACGGCCGCGCCCCGCTGCTGGGCGGCGATGAGGGCTTGGATGATGTCGCGGTCGGCCAGGTAGAACATGGCAAGGTCTACGCTGTCGCCGGCTGCAGTCGCCGCCAGCCGGCTGAGCACTTCGCGCTTGATGGCCTGTTCGGTGAGCACTTCGATCTGCGGCTGGGTGGCTGCCGGAGCTGGGGTGGCGTCTTGTGGGGTGAGCCAGCGCTTGGGAATGCGGACGGTGTTGGACGAGAAGTCCAGCACGGCTTGTTCCGAGCGCAGCAGGTCATGCGTAGCAGGCCCCGCAAATTGCAATGCAATGTTGCTGTGGGCACTGCTATCCGAGTGGGGGTTGGCGGAGGTGACGATGGCCTGGAGCTGGCCCTGGCCGTTGTCGGCCACGACGGTCTTGCGATGGTTGGCCTTGAAATTCAGCAACCGGAGGTAGCTGCGCAGGGTGATCTTGCCCTCGCCCAGTGCATTGGGCAGCCAGCCGCCCTGCTCACTGTTGCCAAACCAACGGGCGGTCCATCGCCACAAACCGCTGTAGCTCGGGTTGCTGTCGCGCAGGGCGGTGAGATTCGTGATCACCACATCGACACCGGCCTCACGCAGCCGATCCAGGTGCGGCGCCGGCTGACCGCCATATACCGTGTTGATGGGGTCGGTGATCAGAATCACCTGCAACTGCGGATTGGCAGCGCGCGCGGCGATCAGCTGTTCGGTCAGTTCGGTGGTGATATCGCGGGTGGTTTCGGGCTCGGGGCCTGCAAAGTGATTGAACAGAAACAGGTCGAGCACGATGAGTTCGCGGGCCTGTTCGAGTAGCGCGAAGATGGCATCGAAGATCTGTTGATCGCTTTGCCGTTCGCCGGCTTCGTTGATGAAAGTGGTGTCGACCAACAGCTGCGGGTCTTCGAGCAGGCGCGGCGGGGCACGCATGGCCAGCCCATCGGGCAGTGTGACCGAGCGGGACAACACCACGCCCAGCCAGAGCAGCAGGCCCAGGCCAGCCAGGCCATAGATCAGCCCACGGGCAAGTTTGATGAGCGCTTTCATGCGTTTTGATCCGATGGAGCTGGAAATGTAGGTCGCGTGGGGACCGCCGCCGCGACCTGCTCCAGCTTGGGTGCGATATGACGCCGGCAGAACGGCGCTTCGGGGCGGCGCGCGTAGTAATGCCGATACCGCGGCGGCGAACTGCGAAACGCGGCCAGCGGCAACGCCCGTGTCACCAATGGCGCGGGGAACTCGGCCTGCAGTTCGGCCAGCAGATCGGTGACCTGTTGCTGCTGCGCTGGGCTGGTGGTGTAAACCGCCGAGCGGTAACGCGAGCGCAGCGTGTGGTTTGACGTGCTGGCATGGGTTTGCAGATGCACGCGCATCAGGGCGCGTAGGTCGATGACGGCCGCGTCGAACTGCACGCGCACGGCTTCAGACTCGGCCTCATCGGGTGGCACGGAGGTGATCCAGCCCTGCTCTACCTGCGTCACGCCGGCAATGGACTCAAACACCGCTTCGGTACACCAATGGCAGCCGCCACCAAAGCCGACGGTTGGCGTCATTGCGCTGCGGCGGTCGCCTCTGCCGGGGCGGGGCTAGAAGCCGCAGACTCTGCTGCGAGGGTCTCTGCTTCTCCGGCATCAGGCTGGGCGGCGATGGTGTCGTCCGGTGCCGGCGGCTCGCCGAGTAGCTCCAACGCGGCAGCGGTCATGGCTTTGACCCCCGCTTCGATGGTGAGTGGCGCGTCCGGTGCAAAGAACGGCGAGTGCAGTGACGGCAGTGATTCGCCACTGCTCTGGAACGCCTGGTAGGTCCGGGGCTCCACCGCGCCCATCCAGTAGATCAGGCTGGGGATTTTGGGATCGGTGAGGCCGTATTCGGAAAAGTCTTCCCCGCCCATCACGGCCGGCACGGCTTGCACCTGCGCCTCGCCCAGGGCCGACTCGAACACCGGCACCAGGCGATCAACCAGTTGCGGGTTGTTGAACGTGGAGCGGGTGTGCTCGTCCTGAACGGTGACCTCGGGCCACTTGTCCTCTGGCAGCCCGGCCGCCTGGGCTTGGCCCTGGGCGATCTGGCGGATGCCGTCGATAAGGGCATCCCGCGTGGCCTGACTGTAGGCGCGCACGGTGATTTGCAGATCCACCTGATCGGGAATGATGTTGTGCTTGGTGCCCCCGTGGATGGAACCCACCGTGACCACGCCCGGCTCGACCGGCGGAATCACCCGCGACACCAGCGTCTGCAGGCTGGTGACGATTTGCGCCGCGAGCACGATGGGGTCTTTGGTGGTGTGCGGGTAAGCGCCATGGCCGCCGACACCGTAAACGGTGATATCCACCGAATCGACGCTGGCCAGCGCATAGCCAGTGGTATAGCCCAGCGTGCCCGCCGGCAGGTTCGCGGACACGTGCATGGCCAGGTTGAAATCAGGCCGAGGGAAGCGCTCGAACAAACCATCGGCGAGCATGGCCCGCGCCCCGGCACCGCGCTCTTCAGCTGGCTGGCCGATCATCACCAACGTACCGGCCCATTGCGCTTTTTGCTCGACCAGCGCCCGGGCCGTCCCAACCCAGCTGGTCATGTGCACGTCGTGACCGCAGGCGTGCATGACCGGCACAGTCTTGCCGGCATCATCGGTGGTGGTGACGGTACTGGCGTAGGGCTTGCCCGTTTGCTCGCGTACCGGCAGCGCATCCATGTCGGCGCGCAGCAACACCGTCGGCCCCTCACCGTTTTCGAGCACCCCGACCAGGCCGTGACCGCCCACGCCGGTGGTGACCTCAAAGCCCAATCGCTCCAGCTCGGCCGCCAGCGTCGCGGCGGTCTCCTCTTCATGGAAGGACAGCTCGGGATGGCTGTGCAGGTGCTGGTACAGATCGATGAGTGAGCGGGGCTCGTTGGCTGTCGCCACGCTGATCAGCGTGCTGAGGCCGATGAGGGTCAGAACCAGTTGTTGCATGAGTGGGCCTCCTGAATGGCCGTCAGACTGGCGCAGCTGCGCCAGGGTGCCCCGACCATAGCCCCCGCGACCAAGACTGTCACCGCAACGGTCCAGGCCGTAGCATGGCGAACAGGGAGGATGGACCATGCCTTGGATACTGGCAGCGCTGTTCGCGATCATCGGGCTCGGGTTGGATCATCGCGGGCCGGGGTTGGCGATCGCGGGCGCATTCATCGGGTTGCTGCTCGGTCGACAAATCCAGCTGGAGGCTCGTCTGCGCAGGCTCGAGCATGAGCGTCTGAGCGCCGCTTCGCCGACCCTCCCCTCGGAGTCGACGGATGCCTCCGCGCCGTCAGCCTCACCGCCACCCGAAGCCACGGAGGGCGCGGATCGCCCGGTTCCACCATCCGCAGCGCCCACCCCGGAGGCCGAACCCCGGCGGCCCGCATGGCTCGACCGCGTACTCGAACGATTGTGGGCGCGCGGCCTGCAATGGCTCACAGGCGGCAATAGCCTGCTGCGCGTGGGCATGCTGGTGCTGTTCATCGGGCTCGCCTTCCTCGTGAAGTACGCCGCCGACCAAGGCTTGTTACCGCTGCACATGCGCCTGGGTATCGTCGCCATCGTGGGGCTGGGGCTCGCGATTTTTGGCTGGCAACAACGGCGCGTACGGCCGCAGGCTGCGTGGATACTGCAAGGAGGCGGACTGGCCTGTCTGTACCTGACGCTATACGCGGCAGGCCGGCTCTATGGCCTGCTCAGCCTGAATATCACGCTGGCCGGCATGACGCTGCTGGTCGCCCTGACGCTCGCGCTGGCCTTGCTCCAAAACGCCCGAGGACTCGCCGTTACGGCCACCGTCGGTGGCTTTCTTGCACCGATTCTGGCCTCCACGGGCGAGGGCAGTCATATCGCCCTGTTCAGCTACTTTGCGGTGCTTAATCTTGGCGTGCTCGCCACCGCGATCTACCGGGCCTGGCGGGAGCTGAACGTGCTGGGTCTGGCCTTTACTGCAGGCATTGGGCTGACCTGGGGTGTGCTGGATTATCAAACCGCTGATCGGTTCAGCGCGGTCTGTTTCACCGTGCTGTTCTTCCTGATTTACGTGGGCACTACGGCCCTGTTCGCAATCCGCACCGCGCGGGCACCCGGCCAGCGTGCCGGGCGGGTCCAGGGGTCTGTCGATGCAGGCGTCACGTTCGGCAACCCCATCGCCACCCTTGCCGCGCTCAGCCAGCTGCTGACGGCCACCCCTCGCGGGATGACCATCGCCGCGCTGTTGATGGCCGGTTTCTACGCCGCCCTGACCTGGCTGGCGCTGCGTCACGCCCGAGACACGCTCTGGGACCTGACCACCAGTTTTGCGATTCTGGCCATCGCGGCGGCAACCATTGCCGTGCCCTATGCCCTGGGCCCCACCGGCACCGGCGTGGCCTGGGCCATCGAAGGCATGGCCATGGTCTGGGTCGGTTGCCGGCAGCAGCGGCGCTGGACACGGGTCTCCGGCTGCCTGCTGCAGGCCATCGGCGGTGTTGTGTTGCTGCTTGGCGGCACCGGCGCGGAACATGCCCCGGCGGGGCCGGATTTTGCGGGGCAACTCGCCGTTGCCCTGGCCGGGCTGGTCAGTGCCTGGCTTTATCGCAAGCGGCGCGAGCGCGTCGGGCACGGTTTGGAGTATCGGCTGGAACGCGCGCTCGTCGGCTGGTTTTCAGCCTGGTGGTTTATCACCTGGGTGCATGAATTGGCCCATGTGGCCGCCCCCGACACCGTCGCCGCCCTGACGCTGGCCGTGGTGCTGCTCAGTCTCGCGGCGCTGGGCTGGCTTGGGCGTCATGCCCTGGGCGCGGGAGAGCACTGGCAGGACTTGGATCGCATGCGGCTCATGTGGCTGCCCGCCATGGGCCTGTTCGCCTGGCTGGGCTGGACCGGTCACCCCGAGCACCACCTGCTCGCCGGACTCGGTTGGATAGTCTGGCCTGCCGCCTTCGCTGGGTGCTACCGGCTGCTGGCCCGTGGCTTGCCCGCCTCGCCGCGTGTCATCCGGGCCACTCATCTCGGAGCCGCGCTGCTGCTCATCGCGGTAGTTAGCGTCGAGGGCATGTGGGTCGTGACCCAGATTGCCGACTCGGGCCGAGGCCGGCTGGAGTGGCTGGCCCTGGCCGCCATGTTGCCGCCGGTGGCCGTGATGTTGGCGTTGTCGCTCCCGGCTGCGCGTGACCGGCTGCTGGAAGTCTGGCCGCTCCGGGTCTGGCCGGACGGGTACGGGGCCTGGCTACCGACCCTGCTGGCTCCGGTCATCGGCCTCTGCTGGCTGGGCCTGCACTTCGCCGCGGGCGCTGCAGTCGAGCCGTTGTTTGTCCCTCTGCTGAATCCGGTTGAGTTCACGCAGACCTGCATTCTGATCAGCCTGGCCAGCTGGTGGCTGCGCATGGCCCGCATCGCCTGGTCACCCTTATCGAGATGGCCGCACCGATTGGTGCCCGCCACATTACTGGGCGCGGCCCTGCTACAGCTCACCGTCATGGTGGGACGTGCCATGCATCATTTTGCCGCGGTCCCGTTTGAAGCCGGGGCGCTTATGGATTCGATGGTGGTGCAAACCGCCATCTCACTCAGCTGGAGCACCGCCGCGCTGGGCCTGATGATGCTGGCTCGTCGCCAAGGCGATCGACTGATCTGGCTGATTGCCGCAGCGTTGCTGGGCGCGGTGGTGGTCAAGCTATTCGTCATCGACCTCGCCGACTCAGGCACCCTCGCCCGTGTCATCAGTTTCATGGGGGTCGGTGCGTTGATGCTGATTGCTGGCTGGCGTTGGCCCATCCCGCCCCGTACCAACACAACAGAGGTCTGATCCGTGCTCACCCCAATGACTGTCCGCGCTGCGGTTTGCTGCCTGCTGCCGCTGGCCGCCGGCGTCTGCCTCTGGGCGGTGGAGGCCGACCAGACCGGCTGGGTGCTGGCCAGCAAGTGGGCGCCCGCCGTGTTGCTGGCGCTGTACACGCTGCACCATGGCACGACATGGCCGCACCGGCTGTTGGTCGCCGCGCTGCTGGCCTGCGCCGGTGGGGATGTCACATTGGAAGGTGCCTATGCGGCGCCGGCGTCGACGGTGCCGTGGTTTGCCATCGGACTGGGCTGCTTTCTGGTCGCCCATGGCCTGTTCATCGGCCTGTTTCTGCAGTTGCCCAGGCGGCGCCGGCGTTGGCCGCTGCCTGCGTTTGCGCTGTACGCCGTGCCGTTCTTTGTGCTCTTGCTGCCCCGCCTGGGACCGATGCTGATTCCGGTCGCGATCTACATGCTGGTCATCGGCGTCATGGTGTGGCGTGCCGCCTGTGTGCTGCTACCGAATGGCCCGGCCTGGGCGGTCATCGCTGGCGCGCTGCTGTTCGCCGGTAGCGACAGCCTGATTGCAATCAATCGCTTTCTCGCGCCGTTTGACGCGGCGCGAACGCTCATCCTGCTGAGTTACTGGGCGGCGTTGATTCTGCTGACGGTCGGCACGCTGCGCGCGTTGCCGCCGCGCAATCCTATCCGCCGTTAATGTCTGCGCTGCCCGTCAGCTGGCTGCGCAGCGCGTTGTTGCGCGCCATCGCCTGCCCCCGACGTTCCCCCAGCGCCTGGAAAATGGCGTCGGAGCGCTCCAGTGTGGCCAGGGCCGCTGCCGAGTCGCCCCGACTGGCCTGGACATTCGCCAGCTCGTAGTACGCGGACCCGACATTGGCGGCATCATCCGGGCGCTGCTCTTCGATACGCTCGATGACCGCGCGAGCATGCGCCTGCGCCGCCTCGGCCTGGCCACTGGCCAGCAAGGCCCGGGTGCGGGTGTTCAGTGCAATAAAGTACAGCTGGTTGGCCTGCAGACCGGCTTGGTCCAGCTGCGCGGTGACCTCATCCAACAGCTCGAGCGCCTCGGCGTGCTCGCCCAGCTTGATGAGCATGCTGGCCAGAAACCGCTGGGCATTGGCCAACGAGCGTCCGGCGCCGGCCGTCTCGCGGGTAAAGGCGATAGACCGGCGGAACGTTTCCACGGCCGCCTCCAGCTTGCCGAGCCGGTACTGGGTCCCACCCAGGTTGGTCAGAATCATGCCCAGTTCCGTCGGCGTGACCCCCTCCACCGACTCATAAGCGGCCACGGCCCGCTGCATCTCGGCCTCGGCCGGCGCCAACTCGCCCAAACGCAGCAAGTTGAAGCCCACTTGAGAATGCAAAAAGCCGCGTAGTTTGGGATCCAATGGATTCGGCGCGGACGCCGGACCCAAAACACGCTGAATGGCGGCGTTGGCCTCGCGCCGCGTCTCGGGATCCCGCCGGGCGTGTGCCAGCAATCCGAGGTGCTGCGCGTATTCGATCTCGAAGCCCGGTTCCTCTTCGTAGAACGCCAACGCGATCTCCAGCGGACCGATCGCCGCCTCCAGATCGCCCATGTTGGCGTAGGCCGACCCCATCAAGGCATTGGCGCCGGCCCGGTTTCGGGGCAGCACATTCGGGTCATTGGCCATGGCTTCCAGCGTGGCGACCACGGTGGGCGCGTCTCCGCGCTGAACAAAGACTTCGCCCAGCGCGATCAGCAGGGCCTCGGCATCCCGAGAGCCCTCCGCCTGCCGAGCCATCGCGGCCTGGCGCTGCGCATCGAGAAAGGCCAGCAATTCCTCACCGCCTTGCTCGGCGGTCTGCGCGTCGCCCAGCAGGCGCACAAAGGCCTCGGTGAGCTGGGTGCGCAGCTGGGCGCGGGTCCGCGCCGAAGCGGCGGCGCGTTCTGCCCGCGCCAGGGCATCTTCGGTGGCGGCATTGGCCGCCTGCAGCTCCACGAGTGCCACCTGAGCCTGACGTGCAAACCACAGGCTGGTCAGCGTTCCGGCCACCAGGGCCAGCATGACAGCAGTGACCGCCGCGGTCTGCCAGGCATAGCGGCGGAAGAACTGTCGCGTTCGATAGCCGCGACTGCCGGCCCGCGCACTCACCGGGCGGTGGGCAAGAAAGGCCCGCAGGTCATCGGCTAATGCGTCCATGCCGGGATAGCGCGCATCGGGCTCCCGGCGCAGACAGCGCGCAAGAATGGCATCGAGATCGCCGGCCAGTTGCGTGGCCGGCAGTCCATCCGGGGGGCGGGTCACCGTCGACGCCTTGGGGAACTGTCCCTCCAGCACCTGCGAAATCAGCCGCGACACCGAGCTGGTATCGACGTCAGCCGGGGGCCGCCCGGCCAGCAGGTGATACAGCAGCGCGCCCATCGCATACAGATCGGTTGGCGTGCCCACGGCCCGGTTTGCGAGCTGCTCGGGCGCGGCATACACCGGGGTCAGGACCAGCTGGGTGCGGGTCTGTTCATCGACGGCGTCGCCCAGCACTTTGGCGATGCCGAAGTCCAGCAGCTTGACCTGCCCGGCTTCGGTGACGAACAAATTGCCCGGCTTGATATCGCGATGGACGATCAGCCGCGAGTGCGCATGGGTGAGCGCATCACAGGCCTGTAGAAACAGGGCGAGGCGCTGTCGTAGATCAAGACCGCGCCGGGCGCAGTACTGCGTGATCGGCTCGCCCTGCACATACTCCATGACCATGTAGGGCCGGCCATCCTCCAGCGCGCCGCCATCGAGAATGCTGGCAATGCCGGGATGATCGAGCGTGGCGAGAATGCGACGCTCGGCGTGAAAGCGAACAATGGCCGCGGGGGATTGCAGCGTGACGACCTTGAGCGCCGCGCGCTGTTCAAAATGCCCGTCGACCCGCTGGACCTCGTAGACCTCACCCATCCCGCCCCGCCCCAGCAGGCTGCGGACCGACCAGGGACCGATGCGCGTATCCGGCTGCAGGGGTTGGAAGACCGGCGCCTCGCGTTGGGCGGCGCCGGTGAGCAACAAGTCGTCGCCCGCACGTTGGCTGTCGGCCTCGGCCAGCAGCACGCGCAACTCATCCAGCAGCTCCGGGTCGTCACCCACCTGTGCCTGCAACCAGCGCTCGCGCTCGGTCTCGGGCAGTTCCCAGGCGGCATCGAACAATGCCGATACGCGCGCCCAGCGCTCTGCAGTCGTCCCCTGGCCTGACATCCCTGTACTCCCCGTGGCATCCACGTCTAAGCGTAGGGAAGACCATCGTCGACCGCATCTGGTCAGCGGCGGATTTCGACGTCAGACCGGGCTGACGCCGCGCAAGATGCTGCCGCTGCGGCCTCAGGCCGCGCGATCGACGGGGGCGCTATCCGGCTGGTCCGCCAGGGCCTTGATCGGTCCCGACAACCGCGAGGGATTACGGGCCAGCACCCCATGATAATTCGACAGCACACGATCGAGATCGGCCTCGATATCCTCGCTGGGCTGGAACCAGTCCGCCACATCGATCCGGCCACGTCCCCAATCGAACACCAGGACCAGCACCGGCACCTCGGCCGCCAGGGCAATGCGGTGAAAACCGGTTTTCCAGGTCGTGGCGCCACCTCGAGTGCCCTCGGGCGACATGCAGATGTAGAGCTGGTCGGCATCGTTGTACAGCTGGGTCAGTTCGCCGACGACGCCGCCAGCGGCATTGCGGTCAATGCCGATCACGCCCATCCAGCGCAACAGGCCGGCGAACGGCCAGCGGAACAGGGCCTGCTTGGCCACCACGCGGACATCAATGGACAGCGCCAGCGCCATGCCGATGGCCATGACGCCATCCCAGTTCGAGGTATGCGGCGCGCCAATCACCATCATTTTCGGGAAGTTCGGCAGTTCGCCGGTGACCTTCAGGCCGATGGCGGCGAGGACGCGACGCCCCAGCCAGCGCGTGAATCGATTGCCGCGACGCGGCACCGCAGGCCCAAGATCATGCGAGGTCAATTCGGTCATGCTGTCTCCGCAACGCCGCGGTCGTTCTGCCCAGGCCGGCGTCGATCCGCGACCCTGCGCGGCATGCTGTGATTTTTGGCCCGCGATTATGCGCGAATTCTCGTGACGGCCGCGTGAATCACATCCCAAGGCTTGCCGCGGTCGCGGTGCGCAGGCACTGTCGCTGCCAGACAGCGGCTGCGCCGCCCCCATTGATTTTTTCCGTCCGGATACGATCTTCATGCTTCGAGTCATTGCGCTACGGGCCTGCCTGCCCGTGTTCCTGCTGGCGGGTTGTGCCAGCACCCCACCGTCCCAGACCGAGGCTGCCTCCGAACCCATGCCGCCGATTGCCGAACGCCGCAAGCATATTGTTCGCTCCCCACAGGGAGATCGCGTTGATCCGTATTACTGGCTACGAGACGACGAGCGCGAAGACCCGGATGTGCTGGCCTATCTCGAAGCCGAGAATGCCTACACCGAAGCCCAGCTCGCGCCCTACGCTGAACTCCGCGAAACCATTTACAACGAAATCGTGGCCCGCCTGAAAAGCGACGATGCCAGCCCGCCCACCTTCGAGAATGGGTACTGGTATTACTCACGCTTCGAAACCGGCCGCGACTACCCAATCATCGCCCGCCGCAAGGGCAGCATGGATGCCCCGGAAGAGGTGCTCATCGACCAGAACGCCCGGGCGGAGGGCCACGAATTTTATCGGCTGGGCGACTACGAAATCAGCCCGGACAACCGGCTGATGGCCATTGCGGAAGACACCGTGGGCCGCCGCCAATACAGCCTGCGTATCAAGAACCTGGAAACCGGCCAATGGCTCGACGACCAGGTGGAAAACCTCAACGCCAACCTGGTCTGGACCAACGACAACCGCTCGGTGCTCTACGTCGAAAAAGACCCGACCACACTGCTGGGCAAGCGGGTGCGTCAGCATCGTTTGGGGACGCCCGCCGACGGCGACCGGCTGATTTACGAAGAGCCGGACGATGCGTTTTATATGGGCATTGGCCGCGGCAAGTCGGGCGATTTTCTGTACATCGGCCTCTACAGCACGGAGCAGACCGAGTACCGCTACGCCCATGCAGGCGATGACGCGCTGGACTTCCAGCCGGTGCTGCCGCGCGAAGATGGGCACGAGTACGAAGTCACCGATCACAATGGTCGCTTCGTCATTCTCACCAACTGGCAGGCCAAGAATTTCCGTGTGATGACCGCGCCCGTGGCCACCAGCGCGGACAAGTCCACCTGGGCCCCGTTGATCGCTGCCAGCGATGATGTGCTGATCGAATCGGTGGAAGTCTTCAAACACCACCTGGCCGTTAACGAGCGGCGTGACGGACTGCGCAAGATCCGCGTCATGGACTGGACCGGTGACAACAGCCGGACCATCGACGCGGACGAGCCCACCTATGCCGCCAGTCTGATCGGGTCCGCCGAATACGACTGGCCGTGGATGCGCTATGACCTGGACACCTTGACCAACCCGACGACCACCATCGATTACAACCTGGTGACGGGTGAAAAACGCGTGCTCAAGGTCCAGCCGGTGGAGGGCGATTTCGACCCCGACGCCTATACATCGGAGTACATCCGCGCCACCGCACGCGACGGCACCCAGGTGCCGATCTCCATCGTCTACCGCAAGGACCTGCGTGAGCCGGGCAAGAACCCGTTGCTGGTCTACGGCTACGGTTCATACGGCTATTCGATGGACCCTTATCTGTCCGTGTCGCGACTGTCTCTGCTGGACCGCGGCTTTGTCTTCGCCATTGCGCATATTCGCGGCGGCCAGGAGATGGGCCGGCACTGGTATGACCACGGCAAGCTGCAGCACAAGATCAATACCTTCAACGACTTCATCGACGTCACAGAACATCTGGTCGCCGAAGGCTACGGCGCGCCCGACAAGGTGTTTGCCGCCGGCGGCAGCGCCGGTGGGCTGCTGGTCGGAGCCGTGGCCAATATGCGGCCGGAGCTTTATCGCGGCATCGTGGCCGACGTGCCGTTTGTCGATGTGGTGACCACCATGCTCGACGAAAGCATCCCGCTGACGACGAATGAGTTCGATGAATGGGGCAATCCCAAGGAGCCCGAGGCTTACAAGACCATGCTGGCCTACTCGCCCTACGACAATGTGGCGGAGCAGGACTACCCGGCCATGCTGATCACCGGCGGGCTGTGGGATTCGCAGGTCCAGTACTTCGAGCCAGCCAAGTGGGTTGCGCGCCTGCGACACCGCAAAACAGACAACAACACGTTGCTGCTGCACATGAACATGGATGCCGGCCACGGTGGCAAGTCAGGGCGGTATCGGCGCTATGAAGAAGTCGCGCTGGAATACAGCTTCATGTTGGCGCAGCTGGACGAGCGCTGAGGCATTCAGGCCCCTTGGGCGCAGGCCGGCTCGCAGGACCCTGCGCAAGCATGCGCTTTGCGACGCCGGCTTGCGGGCCTAGCGTGACAGCGAAACACTCAGCCAGGTGACGTCGCCCCCACCGCTACGCCGCACATCGGGCCCGCCCCGGTTGTGATCAACAGCCAGACCCAGCTGCCACCCTGACGCCAGCCGGTTCACGTAGCGTAGGCCCAATCCGTTGTGATTGAGTCCGTCGTACTGCGGGGTGGCGTAGCCGAAATCTGCGCCCTGGGTCAGAACCGCAGATAGCCGCTGCCCGTTGGCTTGCCACAGGCCACGCGACAGCGACAGCTCCACAAAGACACCATCAGCAACCACGGATTGAACGGCCACGGCGCTGGCCTCCCAACGGCTCGCCAGCGGTGCGCGCCACGCCAGGGACCATTCACGATCGGTGCTGTCGTCGGGTTCAAACCACAACCGTGTCCACGCCAGCGTCCACTCGCTGCCCAGCCACTGCCGCGTGGCCGACAAACTGGCGTTGATCTCGCGATACGCCGTTGAATCCGCCACGCCGAGCCACAGCCCCGCGCTCAACGCCCGCCAGGTCCCGCCCGCTTCAGCCGTGACCAGACCGCCGCGCGCCAGATTGTCACGACCCTCGGTGATGTAACGGCTTTGTGCCCCGACGCTGATGTCCGCGGCCAGCGCCCTGGTCGAGTTGGCAGCACAGCGCAGGGCATACAAGGCCAGCGCGGCGACGGCGTGTGCCTGTATTGCGGGCATCGCGGTAGTCGACGGATTCGAATTCGACTCGAGCCTATAACGTCGGCGCGGCGTGATGCGACTGATTGCGAGGTCAGTCTGCCCAGACCCGACGACAGCGCCACCGGTCAGCGGCGCGACGCGACCCGTCGCCGGGCTTGAACTGAACCGCGGCGCGATCCGCCAGTCTTATCGGTGAATCCATTAACGACCGCAAGGCAGGCCCCCATGCAGGACTTTCTGCTTTCCATCTTGTCGCACAGCTTCACCTGGGGACTCATCGCCGGCCTGGTGCTGTGTCTGGTGGTGTGGCGGACCGGCGCCATTGCACGCCGTGAGCAGAAACGCGAGATCAAACGCCTGAACACCGAACTCACCGACCTGAACAAGCACCTCGGCCAGCAGCTCAAGATCACCGCCAGCGGCAACGAGGCGCTGAACGCCGAACTGGCGTCACTGCGAGAAAAGAACGAAAACCTGCGCGTGTCCATCGCCACCTTGCAGCAAAAGCCTGGCAAGGCAGAGGCGCGGTTGCTGCAGGTCTACGACCGTGCGGTCCACCTGCTGCTGGAGCGGGCACCCGGTTTTGCACCGGCCTGGGAAAGCGCGATCCGCGACGCCGAAGCGCATGTGGCCGATTCGGAATCGGGCCTGACCAAGCTGGTCCGGCGGGTCACGCGGCCGGCGCTGGGCGCGGCGACCACGCAAACCACCTCAAGCGACCCGGGCTGATCGAGCCCGGGCCGCCCTCACAGCGGTTTAGCTGTGCATACCCACGCAGCGGCTGACTTCCTCGGCAGCGCCCAGAATCACCGGCACGCGCTGGTGAATTTTTTCGGGCTGCAGGTCCAGAATGGGGCCTTCCGGCGTGCAGCACTGGCCGCCGGCCTGCTCGACCAGAAAACCCATGGGGTTGGCCTCGTACATCAGCCGCAACTTGCCCGGCTTGTTCGGGTCGCGCTGATCCCAGGGATACATGAAAACACCGCCCCGGCACAGCACGCGGTGGACATCGGCCACCATCGCCGCCACCCAGCGCATGTTGTAGTTCTTGCCGCGTGGCCCCTCAGCACCCTGTAGCAGCTCGGCGATATAGGTCTGCACCGCAGGTGCCCAGAACCGCTGGTTGCTCATGTTGATGGCGAATTCCTTCGTCGCCTCCGGGATATTCGCCTCACGCGTCAGCAGAAAATCACCGCTGACCGGGTCCAGCGTGTACATGTCGACACCATTGCCGGTGGTCAGCGCCAACATGGTGGAGGGGCCATACAGCACATAGCCTGCCGCCACCTGGTTGCGACCCGGCTGCAGGAACTCGGCTTCGGTCACCGGCCCCGTGGATTGGCCCGGCAAAATCGAGAAAATCGTGCCGACCATCGAGTTAATGTCGATGTTGGACGAGCCATCCAGCGGATCGAAGGTCACCAGCAAACCGGCCGACTCGCGCAGGCCCACCACATCGTCCTCTTCTTCCGAGGCAATGCCACGAACCGGCTCACAAGCGCCCAGCGCGCTCTTGATCAGGTCGTTGGCGATCACATCGAGTTTCTTCTGCTCCTCACCCTGCACGTTCTCATTGCCGGCGGCACCGAGGATGCCGGCAAGCTCCCCCCGCTTGAGCTGCTGACTGATGGTCTTGCAGGTGTCCGCCAGACAAGCAAGCGTCGTGGCGAGGCCCTGATCATCGAGGGACTGGAGTTGGTCGTTCAGAATCGGATGCGACATGAAGGGTCTGGGTGTGAAAAGTCGCGGGATTATGCCATCCGCGTTGACACAGGGGTGCGGCAAGTGTCACTGCAGCAGCCTGTCGATTGGGTTGGCAGGCCCCATCGGCAAATCCGTCATCAGTTGCAACGAGTCGCCCCCCCGTTCCAGCACAACGACAGAACTGGGCCGAGAATCCCACGTTGTAGGATTTTTCCTACACGCGCGTCATGGCGTGGTCTGATAGTCCCAGGATGGCCAAGTCTCTAGGGTTACGGGTTCCACGGATCCGTTCCGCAATCACCCAAGGAGCTTTGCTCGTGAGACACCGTCTTGGCTTTCGTTTTGTTCTGGCCGCTGCAAGTGCCGGCCTGATCTCCGCCTGTTCCCAGGCGCCGGATACCACCGCGATCGAGACCGCTGGGGATGCGGTCACGACAGACACCCAACTCGCCGAGCGCGCTGACGCCATTGCCGACCAATACATAGTTCGGCTCTACCAGCCCGAGCTGGCATTAGATGTTCGCAGCCTGGCTGAATCGCTGTTGGAGCAGGCTGGCGGCGGTACGCTGCTGCACAGCTACGACACCGTGCTCTACGGTTTTTCCGCCAAGATGCCGGCTGATGTCGCCGGCACGCTGGCAGCGTTGCCGGCAGTCCGATCGGTCGAGCCGGATCAGTTGGTTGTGGCCACAGCCACTCAATCCAGCCCGGTCTGGGGCCTAGACCGCGTTGACCAGCGAAACCTGCCGCTGGACAGCAGTTACAGCTACCCGAATGCAGCCGGCAATGGCGTGCACATTTACGTGATCGACACCGGCATCAATGCCGACCACACGGAGTTTTCCGGTCGCGTGGGACAGGGTCGCAATTTTGTGTCCTCGGGCGTGATTTTCGCGCCGGATCCGGACGATTGGGACGATTGTGAAGGTCACGGAACCCATGTCGCAGGCACCACGGCCGGCACGCAGTACGGCATCGCCAAGCAGGCAACGGTCCACGCTGTCCGGGTGCTGGATTGCCTGGGCACGGGCTCCGGCTCGGACATCATCGCGGGCATGGAGTGGGTGGCCGACAATGCCGAATTACCGGCGGTTGTGAACATGTCACTGGGCACGCTCAATGGTCGCAGCCAGGCTCAGGAAGACGCAGCCCGTGGGTTGTACGATGCCGGGATTCTGCCCGTGGTTGCCGCAGGTAATGACAGCACCGATGCCTGCAACACCTCGCCGGCCGCCGAGCCGACGGCCGTCACCGTCGGCGCCACCGACATTGACGACGGCCAAGCCTCGTACAGCAATTTCGGCAGCTGCCTGGATCTGTATGCACCCGGCTCGAACATCGTATCGGCCAGCGCATCAAACAACACGGGCACGGCAACGCTGTCTGGCACCTCCATGGCCTCTCCCCATGTGGCCGGCGCCGCTGCCATTTTGCTCGGGCTGGACCCGAACCTGACACCCGCACAGCTGACCAGCGCCCTGCTGGCAGACACCACTCCAGGTGTGGTCGTTGGGGCCAATACCGCCTCGCCGAACAAACTGCTGTATGTCGACAACGCCGGCGGCAGCACGCCGGTTGATCAGCCTCCTGCGGCCAGCTTCTCCGTGGACTGCACGGATCTGGATTGCAGCTTTGATGCCTCGACCAGTACGGATGACAACGGCATTGCCAGCTATGCCTGGACCCTGGGCGACGGCAGCCAGGCCACGGGCGTGGCGCCCGTCCACAGCTATGCGGCTGCGGGCGACTACGATGTGACGCTGACCGTGACGGACAGCATCGGCCAGACCGACGCCCTGACGCAGACAGTGACCGTCAGCGACGGCACCGCGGGCTGCAACGGCTGCACCGTGTACACCGGAACGCTCAGCGGGACGAATGACGAGAACATTCACCCCGAGGGCGGCTTCCAGTGGGCCGGCGGGACGCTGACCGGCGTGCTGGAAGGTCCGGGCAACGCCGACTTTGATCTGGAATTGCAGCGATACAGCACCAGCTTCCTGTTCAGCGGCTGGCAGCGGGTGGCCAGTTCCACCACGGCCACGTCGGATGAGTCGATTAGCTACAACGCCAGCTCGGGCGAATATCGCTGGGTGGTGCTGTCGTACAGCGGCTCGGGCGACTACGTCCTGACCGCCACGCCGCAGTAAGGCTCGATCACGGCAGACCGCCGATCGTCTGCCCGCAAAAAAGCCCCCGGTGAGTCACTCACCGGGGGCTTTCTTCATGCACTGTGCGTCTGATTACGCGGCTGGCTTCTGGCTATCGACCCAACGCTGGACGCGACGTTCGAGCAGCTCCAACGGCAGCGCCCCACCACCGAGCACGGTGTCATGGAAACCCTTGATATCGAAGGCGTCACCCAGCTCGGCCTCGGCCTCGCGGCGTAGCTCCTGAATCTTGAGCATGCCGATCTTGTACGAGGTCGCCTGACCGGGGATGACCAGGTAACGCTGGATTTCGGACTTGATCGACGTCAGTGGCACCGGCGAGTTCTTGTCGAAGTAGTCGACCGCTTCCTGCTCGGTCCAGCCTTTGGCGTGCAGGCCGGTATCGACAACCAGGCGAATCGCCCGCCAGATTTCCGAAGACAGCTGACCAAACTCTGAGTAAGGGTCCTCGTAGGTGCCGGGCATTTCCTTGGCCAGCCACTCGGAGTACAGGGCCCAGCCTTCGATGTAGGCGGTGAAACGCGCCTGGGTGCGGAAGGTGGGCACGTCCTCCAGTTCCTGCGCAATGGAAATCTGCATGTGATGGCCTGGCACACCTTCGTGGTAGGCAATCACTTCCAGTTCGGGAATCGGCATGGCCTCCATGTCGGAGAGATGCGCGTAGTAGGTGCCTGGCCGCGAACCATCCGGGGTACCCGGAAAGTAGTGCTGGGCCGCCCCGTCCTGCTCACGGAAGGGCTCGACTCGCTTGACCACCAGATCGGCCTTGGGAAGCCGGCCGAAGTAGTCAGGCAGAGACTGCTTGATGGTGTCGATGGCGGCGGTGGCCTCGGCGATGTACATCTCGCGGCCCTCATCCGTGTTCGGGAAGCGGAACTGCGAATCGGTGTTCAGGAATTCGAAGAAAGCGTTCAAATCGCCATCGAACTCAACCCGATTCTTCAGCGCCGTCATCTCACCCAGCAGCCGTTCGACCTCGTCCAGGCCGATCTGGTGGATCTGATCAGCTGTCATATCCGTGGTGGTCTGCGTCCACAGGCGGTGCTTGTAATACGCCTCGCCATTGGGCTGCGTGCCGCCCACGCCGGTGGGGTTAACCGCCGCATTCGGCAGATCGGATTCCACCCAGGCAATCACGGATTCGTACGCCGGCTTGAAGCTATCGATCAACGCCGCCTTGGCCTCAGCCTTCAGCGTGTCGGCCTGCTCGGCGTCGATGACCTCGCTGTCGAGCAGGTTGCTGATCTCGGTTTGCATATCCGTCCAGATCGAAGCGTCCTCACCATCGGCAAACGGTGCGCCGGCGATGAGCTTCTTGGACTCCTTGATCACGGCCTCATGGGCGAACTTCGGCGGACGAATGCCCTTGTCCGCCGAGGCCTTGGCCAGTTTGATCAACTCGCCAAACGCAGCCGGCAGCTCACGCACACGCGAGATATAGGCCTGCATGTCTTCGGCTGATTCCACCTTGTGGAAGCTAATCAGGAAGGTCGGCAGGAAGGTGTGCATCCCCTGCATCTGATTGAAGGGGTACTGGTTGAAACGATAGGGCCAACCGGCTTCTGCCTGCTGGGTCTCGTACACCCAGATGTCATAGGACATCTTGGCCTCATCGCTAAGCGCCTCGTAGTCGAATGCGCTCTTCATCTCTTCCGTGACGGTCTTGCGCCACTCCAGCTGCGCCTTTGCGCCCGCCTCGGAGAAGTCACCCAGTTCACCATAGCGGTCCTTGCGGCCCAGAAAGGTCATCTGGATCGGGCTGAACTGCAGTTCTTCCTCAAACTTCTCCTCGAACCACGCGTTGAGGCGATCGGTTTCGCTCATCGCGGTTTCGGTCGTGGCCTCGCGCTTGTCCTCGGTCGAGGAACTGCTGTCGGTCGAGGGGGCACCGCAGGCTGCAAGCAAGGCGGCCAGCAGCGATACAATCGTGATACGCATCGGAACTCCTAAAAGCGAAAATCCACTCCGGCGTCAGACCGGCGGATGCATCAAATCAAGGACAACGAACAGCAGGTTCGGTGCCATGGCGCGGAGTATCGCACGCCCGGCCCACCCGCCTGACTGAGCCGACCACCCAGGGGGACAGCATGAACGCGGAGCAGAAGACGCTACTCATCGTGGCCCACGCGGTGTCACCCAATCTCCGGCGTCTGCTGGCGGCATTGCGCGCAGGCGCCAAAGCGGGCGGCGAGGACCAGGTGAAGCTGGTGTCGTTGTCACCCTTCGAGACCCACGCCGAGCACGTGCTGGCGGCGGACGGCATCCTGCTGCTGACACCGGAGAACCTCGCCTACATGAGTGGTGCGATGAAGGACTTCTTCGATCGCAATTACTACCCCACCCTGGATCATCAGCAGGGGCTGCCCTACGCGCTCGTCGTGCGTGCGGGCAACGATGGCAGCGGTACCGTGGCCGGCGTGGAGCGGATTGTCACCGGCCTACGCTGGAAACCGGTGGCCGATGCGCTGATCTGCCGAGGCGAGTTCCAGCCCGAGTTTGTCGACAACTGCCATGAACTGGGCGCCGCCATGGCCGCCGGTCTGGCAGCCGGTGTGTTGTGAGCCGCCCCTCGCCCGCAGCGCCCGACTGGTGGACGCGTGACAAGCGATGGCGGCATCACGCCATCCGCAGTGAGGCGGGGTCGAACCACTGGCTCCTGCTGGGCATGGCGGCCGTGGTCTTTGCGCTGGCCCTGCCCGGCACGCTGGCCATCCCGGAGGAACTGCGCGGCGGCAACTGGCCGATACTGGCCGTGCTGCTCTTCGATGCACTGGGCGCCGGCCTGGGCCTGCTGGCGCTACGCGAATGGCTGGCCTGGCGTCGTTTCGGCGAAGTCGAAGCCGTGCTCGACCCCTGGCCGGGCGCGATTGGTGGCGACGTGGCCGGGTATTTCAAGCTGCGTCGCCCGCTGGCCGCAGACCATCGCATCCGGGTTGAGCTGACCTGCGAGTCCCGCCGGCGCGGGCATAAAAAGACCATCACGCGTCCGGTCTGGAGCCATGCACTGGACCTGCAAGCCATGCAGCGCGGCGAACAGCAGCTGTGGTTTCACTTCAAGGTGCCGGAGGAATTGCCGGCCAGCGAACCGGCTGGCCGCGATTACCACGTCTGGCGTCTGACGCTGGATGTCTCCCAGCCCGGCGCTGATCTCAAACGCCAGTACGCCATCCCCGTGTTGCCCGGTCCGGCCCGCAACCGGACAGCGGAGCAAGCCACACGCATCGACACACAGCCACTGCAAGCGGCCCTGTCCCGGCTGATGAACATCTACCGCAGTGGGGACCGGGTCACGCTGGACTTCAGGCCTGGCCGCAATTGGGTGCTGGCGTTGCCCTTACTGTTATTCGGTTTATGCAGCATCGCATCGGGCGGATTCCTGGCAACCCAGGCGGGTGTCGGCTCGGTCTTTGAGCTGGTCCCCGGCCTGATGGCTGGCGTCTTCCTGCTCGTCGGCACTGGGATGCTGCTAGGTGGACTCTGGACGCTCGGTCATCGCCGCATTGTCCTCATCGACGCAGATCAGGTCGCCACGCGGGTGTTCTGTTTCGGCTGGCCGATCACGACCCGCCACCTGCCACGAGAAGCGGTCAGGCACCTGGGCTGGCAGCGCACGGGCACCACGCAGAGCGGACGCCAGACGGCGGTCTGGCACGCACTGGCCGTCCATCACCGCCTGGGCAAACCCCTGCGCATTGGGGACGGTTTCAAGTCTCGGCAAGCCGTCGAGGCCGCTGCTGCCCAGCTGGGCCAGCTCACCGGTTTACCCGTTGCTGCCGACGCATAAGCCGAATTCCGTTGATCTACCCCTCCGCGAGCACCGGGTTCGTGCACACCGCCTGCGTCCGCGGATGCTCGGCGCCCAGATGCTGCCCCACGACATCGCAGGCGCGTTCCAGGACGGGCCGGGCCCGATCAACCTCGCCGTGTTCGATCAAGGCCTTGCCGTAGTTCCCAGCAAATAAGCCGTAGTGCAGATGGTCCTGGCTCAGCTTGCCGCCAGCCAGCTCCAGCAGGCGATTAAAGACCTGCACGGCTTCGGCCGACTGGCCCAGCTTGCGCAGGTTGTTGCCCAGGTTGTTGTAGTCGACCAGATCGTTGATTTCCGGGCCGCCTGGCTTGGCTTCACTTTGTGTGACCAGCAGGCGATTGATCTCGACCGCCTGCGCGTAGTCGCCGGCTTCGGAGGCCACGTAACCCCGCAGGCTGGCCAGTGTCCGCACGACCTCGGCCTCATCGCCTAGCAGCGCACGCATTTGTTCGTGCCCCTTTTGCACCAGTGCGACACCGGCTTCCGGCTGACCCGCCATCGCGTAAACGGCGGCCAGCGAACAGCCGGTCATCAGCGTCTGGGGATGCTCCGGCCCCAGCACCCGCTCGTAAATCGCATGGTTCTCGGCCAGCAACGCAATCGATTCATCGAAACGCGCCTGGTCGCGATAGTTCAGCGCCACCCCATCCCAGGCCACGACGGTCCGCGGATTATCCCGCCCCAGGCGCGCTTCCAGCCGCTGCGCCACGTCGGTGCCGACGGCCAGCGAGGCCTCGTTGTCGCCCATGCGCACCAGCGCCACCATGAGCTGCTGCCCCACGGCCAGGGTGAGATCGTCATCCGGACCCAGCGCCGCGCGGGCCTGGTCATAAGTGGCCCGCAGCTCGGTCACGGCCTCATCGCTGCGCCCGGCTTCCAGGTCGATGCGGCCGCGCGTAAACGCGGCCTCGATCCCGATCCGCTGATCGGCGGCATCGCTAATCGCATCCAGCGTGGTCGACGCCGCATCCAGCCGCGCAGCAATCACCTCGGCGCTGGCCTTGTCGACCAGCAGACGATCACGGGCCGCCGAATCACGGGCCGCTTCCAGGGCGCGATCCAGCAATCCAATGCCTTCGTCATACCGACCCAGCGCGACATAGGTATTGCCCAGCGTTCGGCCCAGCTGTGCCTGCACGGCCGGACTCAGTCGCTCGTTGGAGGCAAATTCGGCCTTGGCCACATCCAGCACATCGACCACGGCCAGGCGTTCACCCAGGGTGCGCTCAGGATCGGCCGACACCAGCATTTCGTTCAGAAAGGTGTTCACCGCCTCGCGCTCGGCCAATCGCGATTCAGCCACCAGGCGCGCCTGGGCTTCCGACACGGCAAATCGAACGGAGACCGCCGTGGCCACCACCAGTGACAATACGATGGCCAGCGCCGCGCCCGCCGCCAGTTTGTGGCGTCGCACGAACAATCCTGTGACATAGCCAATCGACGGTGGACGCGCCTGGATGGGGCGACGGTCCAACAGGCGGTCGATGTCGTCCGCCAGCTCCGCGGCTGATTGGTAGCGCTGGTCCACATCCCGGGCGATGGCCTTGTGGACGAGCGTCTCCAGATCACCCCGGGCGGCGGGCTGGCTGGCGGATACACGGCGTGGCGTGGCACGCGAGAGCAGCTCCAAGGCCGTCACCAGCGTGCCGGATTCCAATCCCTCGTAAGGCAGATGGCCGGCCAGCAACTCGTAAGCGATGACCCCCAGCGAATACACATCGGAGCGCGGGTCAGCCTGACTGGTATCGCCCACCAGCTGCTCCCAGCTCATGTACGGGACCGTGCCGATGATCTCGCCTGCGTGCGTGACGCGGGTCGCGCTGTCCTCGGTCACAACGCGCGCCACGCCGAAATCGAGAATTCTGGGTTCGCCCCGGGCGTCGACCAGAATATTGGCCGGCTTCAGATCGCGGTGAATCACCCCGCGGGTATGCGCAAAATGGACGGCCCGCGCGATCTTGCCGATCAAGGCCATGCGCTGGCGGGTGTCTAGCGATTGCTGCTCGGCGTAGTCGGTCAGTGTCGGCCCGTCAACATACGCCATCGCCAGATACGGCACATTCACCGCACCCACGGTCGCGACGCCGGCGTCGTAAAGCCGCGCGATGTTGGGGTGTTCGAGTGCGGCGAGCACCTGCGACTCGCGTCGGAAACGGCGCTCAAGATCCGGCCCCGTCGACGACAAGACCTTCAGCGCAACCTGGCGCTGCGGATCCTGCTGCTCGGCGAGAAACACCCGCCCCATTCCGCCCTGCCCCAGCTCGCTGAGGATGCGGTAGGGCCCGATACGCTCCGGCACCGGAGACGCCGTGGACTCGTTCATATCTGCGAAACCTGTGCCGCCGACGGGCAGCCTATGCGTTACGCATGATGCCGAATCCGGTCGGCCCACCACACCCTGGACTGCAGACGGGTTGCGACCCAGCCCACAGTGGCAACGGTCGGCAGCCCAGCACGGGCGCCGATTCCCTCAGAGCAGCGGTTTGAGCGCCGCTGCGTAGCGCTCGAAGTCCTCGATCTGCGGCAGATGACCCAGGCCCTCGAACTCGATGAGCTGAGCGTCGGGAATGCTTGCGGCCGTCTGCCGTCCCAGCACGGGGTAGTTGCCCAGTTGCCGGGCCACCTCGGCGGGCGCGCGACCCCGACCGGGCGCCGTCCGGTCACGCAGGCCGATGATCAGCACCGTCGGGACTTGCAGCGCTTCAAATTCATGCACGACTGGCTGGGTTTGCAGCATGTCGTAGGTCAGTGCCTGGCTCCAGGCGATGTCGTCACCGCGGGGCCCCTCGTACAGGGCCGCGAGCCGGCGTGCCCAGCGTTCGTACGCCGGAGACCAGTCACCGTCGTAGTAATTCTCGATCTGGTACCGCTTGATGGATGCGAAGCTTTTTATCCGCTCGGCTGCGTAGGCGGCATCAATCGGCGTATGCGGCACGCCGAGCTTGACCCAATCCTCCAGCCCAATCGGATTCACCAGCACCAGCCGCGTGACCTGCTGCGGGTATTTCAGCGCGTAGCGCGTGGCCAGCATGCCGCCCATGGAATGGCCGATGACCAGCGTCTCATCCACGGCCAAATGGTCGAGCAGTGCGCGGGTATTACTGGCCAGCTGATGGAAGCTGTACTGATAGCGGCGCGGAAGATCCGAGGAGCAAAACCCGATCTGCTCAGGGACCACCACGCGGTAGCCGGATGCCCGCAGCAGTTCGATGCTGTCGACCCAGTAATCGGCGCAGAAGTTCTTGCCATGCAGCAGCAAAGCCGTGCCACGCGGCGGGGCATCCGGCGCGGGCGTCACATCCATATAGCGCATGGTCAAGGTCTGCTGCTGTGATTCGACCTCGAATGCCTTGAGTGGATGCGGGTAGCTCGGCGGTGCGGCCAGCACCTGGGGCCCCATAACCAAAGCCAGGGCCAAGCAAGCGAATCGGAAAATTGAAGTCACGCGATCCTCCTTGTGGCGATGAGGAAACGGGGCGTCGTGCCCGGTCTGGCTAGGACGGCGCAAGCCCTGCCTGGGTTCCCTGCGCCAGCGAACGGTGATGGATCTGCCATCTCAACGCATCGGGTCCCATCTGCGCGTGCCTGTAGACGAAGCCGAGGCGCTGCAGCAATCGAATCGACCGCTGATTGTCCGGCTTGACGACGGCGTACAGCTCGGCGAGCGCGTATTGCGCCCGGGCCACCTGCATGACGAGCGAAGCCGCCTCGAATGCGAAGCCCTGCCCGACGAACGCATCCATCAGGGCAAATCCGAGGTCGGGGCCAGGCAGCGTTTCGCGGCAGACCAGCCCGGCCATACCGATGAGCTGACCATCCTGTTGTCGCGACACCAGCCAAAGCCCGAAACCCTGCGCCTCGTAGCGATCCAGCAAGCGCGTCTGGATGTACTGCCGCGCATCCTGCTCGGACGCCACACCGGAGGGCGCGATATAACGGCTCCAGCTGGGCTGCGTGACCAACGTTCGGACAAAGGCGGTGTCGTCGAACGTCGCCTGTCGCAAAAACAGCTTGGGGCCGTCGGCGACTCGGGCCCCGGTCGCCTGCTCAGGCGGCATCGTAGGCGCGCTTGAGCGCAGCCAGGGCCTCATCAGGAATCGGCGTGTCCACCGGCAAGCGGATGCGGTGCGTGCACATGGCATTGAAGCTGCCGGAGGGCTCGATCATCCCCCCAGCTTCCTCACCCTTGAGCACCAGCCCCAGGTCCATCCGGCTGGCGGTCGACGGCTGGATGAGTGCGAACTGCTTGCTGCGACGCAAACTCACATAGGCCTTCTTGGGTGCAATTTCGATGTCGGGGCCAAAGCCGCGGACAGCAGCGATCAGCGCATCGTAATGTGGCCGAAGCGCCGCCTTCTTGCCGGCATACTGCGCCGCCACCAGATCATCGGCCTCAGCATGCGCCGCAGCACTGCGTAAGGTTTCGTGGGCCACCAGATTGGCGTAGCCGTGGGTCAGCGCCTGTTCAGCCTTCAACCACTTGACCAGGGCACCGTGCTTCTCGGCGCCGCTGGTTCGGGCCAAGGCTACCCACTCGGCCAGGCTCCGGCCCGTCTTGGCCTCAAGGTTGGCAATCATCGTGGCGGCGGCATCGCTCATGCAGGACTCCTGATCTGGCGGGTGGGCAACTGCCGACTATGAATACCCGATGAGCACGGCCACGACCATCGCGACACTGCCGAAAACGAGCACCTGCAGCGCCAGCGGCCAGATAAATCGCACCCAGCGGCCGTAAGGCACGCCGCAGACGCCGAGGATTCCCATGAGCACGGCATCTGCCGGATTCAGCATCGTGGTCAGGCCATCACCCAGCTGGTAAGCCAGCACGGCGACCTGTCGCGGCAGGCTCAGCACATCGGCGATGGGCGCCATCAGCGGCATGGTGACGTAGGCCTGCCCCGAACCGGAAGGCACAAAGAAATTGATGCCGCACTGAATCCAAAACATGCCCACGGCCGAGGCTGCCGAACCCACTGCGGACAGCGGGGCCGACAGGCCGTGAACGATGGTGTGAAGAATCTGCCCGTCGGTGAGCATGACCTCGATGGATCGTGCAAAGCCGATCATCAGCGCGGTGCCCGCCAGCGCGGCGGCGCCAGTGCTGAATTCTTTGGCAATCGCGTTCACCGACTGGCCGGCCACCAGTCCGCAGACCACGGCCATGGCAAAAAACGTGGCGCTGAGTTCCACCAGATACCAGCCCTGCGTGACGATGCCCCAGACAGCGATTCCCAGCAGCGCCAGCGCGGCCCACAGCGTGGCCTGCAAGCGCCCGGTCAGTGCCGGCGGATCGTCGGCCAACGCCACCTGGGCCTCTGGAATATCGATCACCAGCGATTCTGCCGCGTTAGCCCGCACCTTGCGGGCGTAACGCCACACATGCCAGATGCCCAACCCCATCAGCGGCAGGAACAACGCGATTCGGTAGCCACTGCCGCTGAGGGGCGGCAGTTCGGCGATATCCTGCGCGATGAGCACGGTAAACGGATTCAGCACGGCGGCCCCGTAGCCCACGGAATTGCCGATGATCAGGATGGCCGCGGCGACGACGGCATCCATCCGCAGGGCCAGGCACAGCGCCGCAAGAATGGCGCCCAGGGCGATGTACTCCTCCCCCATACCGATGCTGGACGAGCCGAGCGAAAAGCTGAGGATGCCCATGCCGACGAGCAGCCCCGGTCGGGCATCGAAACGCTTGAGCAGTCGCGCCATGCCGGCATCGACCGCACCGGTGGACTGCAGCACCCCCAGTGCCCCACCGATGATCAGCACGAAGAAGATGATGGCCTGCGCCGATTCCAATGCCCGCGGAATGACCGTGACCAGGCTCCAAACCGGCACTTCGGGCGCATCCTCAATGACTTGGAACGTGCCCGGCACCACCACCTCACGCCCATCTTCGTTGATGGCGGTGTCGTAGCTGCCGGCGGGCAGCAACCAGGTCAGCGCAAAAGCCAGAACAGTCATGCCGTAGAGCAGGACCAGGGTATGAGGAACACGGAATTGAGACATGGGTCTTGAGCTTCTCGAAATAGGCGGGCCAGCCGGTCCACAAACCGTGCCAGCCGGCGCGTCATTGGCGGATTGTCGATCCGCGTCGGTAGGCCATCATCAAAACGTCGCGCCAGGCGTGAACTGGCTGCGCCGCTGCCAACGCGGCCCCTGGTAATCCGTCGTCAACCGTGAGCCGGTATTCACCCAGAAGGCGTGACGGTTGAACATCATTTCGGGATGGTAATCGGTCTCCAAGCGCGCAAGCGGGTAGCGGAACCGGCCCGTCACGCCCTGCTTGCGTGTGGCCTCCAGCAGATAAGCCTGTCCATCCCGTAGCAAGACCACCCAGGCATGACCCCCGCCCCGGTACTGGCCGAGCACGACACGGGCGTCCTCGCCCTGCTCGATCAGCCAGTCAGCCAGGGCCAGCGCATGGTCTTCGCAATCCCCCCGTGGCGCAACGAAGGCCTGCTCGCTGGTCTGCCAGACTTCCTGACGCCCGGCGTATTGCAAATGGTCGTATTGGTATCGCTTGCGTAGCGCCAGCACCTGCAGGGGCTCCAGCAGATTGCTGGCCTCGTAGGGCCGATAACCCACGAGGTAGCCGTTCACGATGTGATGACGCCAGTCCGTCCCCATGGCGCTGGCCGTGGCGCGATCACGCCCGTCGATGTCATAGGTAAAGAATGCGCTGGGCTGGCCGCGCGCGCCGGCGATGCGCAGCACATCCGCCGCCGCCACCTGCCGACCGGAATGCAGCACCTCCAGCCAGCCGTCCGCCGCCGCCCTGGGCCCGCGGGTACGCAGGTCACGCACGGCAACATCCAGGTCTTCGGCGAAGGGTTGATCGCGTGCGTAGTCCGGTACGGCCACCTCAACGGCTGACCGCGCGAACTGGTCGAGCAGCGCCAGCAAGGCCACCACCACCATCAGGGGTGTCAGCCAGCCACCGCGCCGCCGCCGGATCACCGTTAGCCCTTGAACCCAAAGGTGACGATCAGGGCCACGAACAACATCAGCGAGGACGCGAAGATCGCCACGGCAACATTGCCCTTGCGCAGCTCTTCCTCAAAGCTGATCGACGGCATCATCTTGCGATCCACCCACAACAACGCCACCACGGCCACCACCAGCGCAACAATGGTGTAGAGCAAATTGATGCCCAGATTGAACAAAGTGGCGATCAGAAAATCAGAGGACATGCGAAGCATCCGGTACGTGATGAGTTCAAAACCCAGGACTGAGCACGCAGGCAACAGCGGCTCGTCTCGGGCAGCGGACGAATCTGCCGACTAAGCAATTGGGCGCGGCCCCAGGTCATCCCCGCCACGGAGTTTACGACAGCCGTGGCCCTGCGGTGGCCCGACGGACCGACGCGCCATTGAACAGGCACTCCACCCTGGGGCGCCGACTACACTGCAGGTCATGAACGACGAATCTGGCACCCAGACAGGCGGACGCCGCGGACGCACCCTGCTAGGTCTGGGTATGCGCACGGCTGCCCGCAGCGCGTGGATGGGCGCACGGGCGTTGCTACCCGGCGAGTCTGACCGTGCCGCCGCGCTGCAGGCACTGGGCGCCGATTGGGTCAGGACACTGGGTCAGCTCAAGGGCGCGGCGATGAAGCTGGGCCAGTTTGCGTCGCTGCTCCGCGGCGTGCTGCCCGATCCCGTCGTCGACCAGCTCGAAGCCCTGCAGCAACAGGCCGAACCGCTTCCCTTCGACCGCATCCAACCGATCGTGGAAGACCAGATCGGGCCGCTGGATGCGCACTTCGAGTGGATCGAACCACAGGCACTGGCTGCCGCGTCGATGGGGCAGGTGCATCGCGCCCGGCTGCACGATGGCCGCGCGGTGGTGGTCAAGGTCCGTTACCCCGGCGTCCGGGCGGCCATTGATGACGACCTGCGCCAGTTGGCTCGCATTATCAAAAGTGCCCGCGTCCTCCAGATCGACGCCGCCTCCCTGGACGGCAGCCTGGCCGAGATTCGGGCACGACTCCATGAGGAAGCCGACTATCGAATCGAGCGTCAGAATCTGGCGCGCTTTAGCGCCGACACCCGCGTACCCGGCGTGCATCTGCCCGAGGCCATCGATGCGCTGAGCGGCGAATCGGTTCTCGTGCTCACCGAACACCCAGCCCGGCGACTGAGCGACGCGGTTCAGGCATCGCCGATCGAACGTGAGCAATGGGCGCTGACCCTAAGCCGCTGGCTGCTGCATCAACTGCTGACCACAGGGCTGATCCACGCCGACCCCAATCCCGGCAATTTCGGCTTTCTGCCCAACGGAGAACTGGTGCTGTACGACTTCGGCTGCATCAAGGCCTTGCCACCCGGTCTGGTCGAGCAGCTGCGTGTCGGTTTGCAGCACGGCATCGCCAGCGATTGGTCGGAGCTGCACGCGCTGCTGATCGAATTAGGCGCCCTGACACCCAGCGGTGCGCAGCGCCTGGACGCCTTGCGTCCGCTGTACGAAGCCACGCATGAGGCCGCGCTGGGACGATTGCTGGCCGAGCCCGACTATGACTTCGGGCAAGACGAGATTCATGAGCGCATGCGCGCCTTGGCCCCGCTGCACTTCCGACACATCCGCGACTTTCGCAGTGTTCCGGACCTGCTGTTCGCCGGCCGCACGCTCAGTGGCTACTACTGGATGTTGCGGCAGCTCGAGGCGACGGTCCCGCTACGCGCGCTGCTCGATGAAACCCTGAGCCAGGCGGTTCAACCCGTTCGCGTACCGGCGACCCCACCGGCCTAGAAGAACCGCACCGCCACAAACACCCCGATCATGATGATGCCCAAGGCCACTTTGGCCACGGTGCCGACCAGCAAACCGATGGTGGCACCAATGCCCGCCCGGCCTGCCGCATCAAGATTACGACCGGCGATCACCTCACCGGCCACAGCCCCGATGAAAGGCCCGGCGATCAAGCCAATGGGGAAAAAGAACATGCCCGCAATGGCGCCCACCGTGGCGCCAAACACCGCCCAACCCGAGGCTCCGAACCGTCTTGCGCCCAGTGCGCCCGCGATGAAATCCAGCGCAACGGCGATCAGCATCAGGACAAAGAGCACCGCCAGCGTCTTGGTCCCCACATGGGCGAACTGCTCGGCCCAGGCCGCCATCACCATCCCGCCCCACATGAGCGGTGGGCCGGGGATGGCCGGGAAGACCAGACCCACCACACCGAGTATCAGCAGCAGGGCGGCACCACTCCAGATCAGGATTTCAACGGGCATTGGCTCGAACGTCGCAGGTGGAAGAGCAGGCGGGCCACCAGTTTAGGGAAACACTAATCGATTCGCGTCGCCCGGTTGCTGCCTGCAGACGGAACGGGCCGGTTTTCACACGGCGTTGACGGCCTGTGGGTAAGCTCTCGTTCTGCGAAACCATGTGTGGAGCAAGATGACAACTGCGCAGAACCTGGAGTCTCGGTTGCCGCAACGCGTGCTTGTGGTCGACGACGACCCGTTTACATGCGACGTGGTCAAGCGTCGGCTTGAACGTCTTGGAGTCTCGACCGTCCTCACCGCGGGTTCGGTGGAGGAGGCCCGGACATGCCTGTCGGATTCCGCGCGCATGGACCTGATTTTCTGCGACCTGGGCATGCCGGATGAAGATGGCGTGACCTTGCTACGGGGCTTGTCTCCAGAGCACGCGGAATGCGGCATCGTGCTCATCTCGGCCATTAGCGACAAGCTGCTGCGCGTCGTTGGTAACTTGGTGTCCGCCCATGGTCTCTGGCTGCTGGGCACGCTGAGCAAACCGCTCACAACCCATGACTTCGACCAGGTCTTGGTGGCCTGGAATCAAGGCCCGCGACCCAGTATCGATCGCCCGCAGGCCCAGCTCAGCGTGGACCGGCTGAGCGCCGCCATCCGTGACGGCGAGATCCAGGTCCATGTGCAGCCGCAATGTGCACTGGACACGGGACAGCTGGTCGGCGTCGAAGCGCTGAGCCGCTGGACATTGCCCGGATACGGGCCGGTGTTTCCTGATCTGTTCATCCCGTTTGCGACAACGCATGGACTGCTCAACGAACTGACCGAACACGTCATCACCGAGGTGATCAACGCGCTCTCCACATGGAATGAGCACGGCCTGACTTTGACGGCGTCGATCAATATCGCGGCGAGTACATTGCATCGAGTGGATCTGCCGGAGTTCGTGATCGACCTCTGTACAAGTCGAGGCGTCAACCCGAATCAGCTGGTTTTCGAGCTCACTGAATCTGACGTGATCAACGACCTGACCCGGGCGCTCGATGTCGCGTCCCGCCTTTACCTGGCGGGTGTCACCTTGTCGCTGGACGACTATGGAACCGGACAGGCCACACTCAGCCAGCTTCGCCAGTTTCCGTTCGGGGAAATCAAGCTCGATCGATCATTTGTCGCATCGATGCGGGAAGACACTGAAGCCAGAACCATCGTGGAATCCAGCTGCCGCCTGGCACGCAGCCTCGAACTGCGCTGTGTGGCCGAGGGGGTTGAGGATGCGCTGACGCTTCAGATGGTCCGACAACTGGACTGCGATTTGGTCCAGGGATATCTCATCGCCAAGCCCATGCCCATTGGCCAGTTGCTGGACTGGTCGCAGCAACACAAGTCCATCGCAGCCTTGGGTGTGAGCCACCCCTCTGCGTGCTGAAAGCACTGCGAATCGTCGCACGGACGCGGGGGGCGCTGGGCGTACTGCTGGGCAGCCTGATCCTGCTGGCGCCCGGCACATCGTGGACGCAAGACGGTGACTCCGATCCGGACATCGAGATCATCACGCATCCGCAACGCGTTGATGCCGGATTCAAGAAAGACACGTTGCGCGCCCTGTTCTCGATGCGCCAGCGCAGCTGGCCCGACGGAGAACGCGTGCAGGTCTTCGTGTTTCCCGACCACAGTCGGGATCACCAGCACTTCTGCAAGCACATGCTCGGCACATTCCCCTACGTACTTCGGGCGATCTGGGACCGCTTGGTCTTCACCGGCACCGGGTTTGCGCCCATTGAAGTTCAAAGCGCAGAAGAAATGCGCCGGCGCGTGCGCCAGACGCCTGGCGCCATTGGATACATCGTGCACCGCAGGAAGCACATCGAGGGACCGGTCAGCCTGCTGGCCGACACCCAGCCCGCTACCGACGGGGAGACTCCATGATCAATCGAAGCCTGATCGCCTTCATTGCAAGCCTGGCCGCCACAACTGGCCAGGCCGAGCTTCGCCCCGATTATCAGGTGCATGGCTTTGCCGCACAGGGCTTCGTCTTGACGGATGGCAACAACCTGTTCGGCGACAGCCAGGATGGCAGCTTCGATCTGCGGGAAATGGGCATCAACGCGCAGTGGCAGCCTCTCAACGGGTTCGGTATTTCAGGCCAGCTGCTCTCGCGCCGGGCCGGCGCCGTCGATGACGGCTCACCGCGGGTGGACTTTCTGTTTGCAGACCTAGCGTTGCAGCAGATGGCCACCGACGGCCGCGAGGTCGGACTGCGCCTCGGTCGCGTCAAGAACCCGTTCGGACTGTTCAACGAAACACGCGATGTGGTCTTCGCGCGCCCGAGCATCCTGCTGCCGCAATCCATCTACTACGACGGCGAAGGATTGCGCAGCTTGCTGTTCTCCGTGGACGGAGTGCAGCTCTATGGGCAGTTCGATCACGGCGCGCACTTCACCCAGGTCACCATGAATTACGCGCTGAACTTCACGCTGTCCGAGGACGAAAAACGCGAACTGTTTGGTGGCACACCCCCGGCGGGCGATGTCCGTGTCAGCCGCTATTCGGTCACACGGGCCATGACGGATTGGCAGGCCGGCGTCTTCAGAACAGCGGCCACGCTGCTCACGGCACGCTTGGATCTTTCGCTCCAGGGCATGCCGCCACAAATGTTTGATGCGAGCATCGCACTGTTCTCTGCACGCTGGAATCTTGCGCGGCTGAGCCTGTTTGGTGAGTACTCATTGGTCACGTTTTCCGGGGAGACCACCACCCGATCCGATGGCGGTTATCTGCAAGGCGAATACCGGTTCTCACCTGGCCTGACCGGCTTCGCGCGGCTCGGCGCGCGATTTCTGGATCGGAACGACCGCGACGGATCCGCTTTTGCCAGCGCCACAGGACTGCCGGCACACACACGCTATGGACGCGCCGCCGCAACCGGTTTGCGTTGGCAAATTGATTCCCAGTGGGGCATTTCAGGCGAATGGCATGCCATCAACGGAAGCGGCACCGTACCGGCGCTGGACAACCCCGACAGTGATCGCGAGTCACCCTGGCACGCCCTGCTGATCATGGCCGGTTATCGCTTCTAACCGCCGCGCAAGCCTTTAGGCCAACGCCCCGTGCGACATCGCAATCAGCACAGACGGCCCATCCTGGCACCGACACAACGCTTGGGCCTACGATTCAAGCTGCTCGGCATCCTCGTATTGGTACTGGGCGTCACCCAAACCAGCGTCGGCCTGCATCAATACCGGGCGACCACGCAGGCCAACCACCAGTTCATCACCAAGCAGCTGCAACGCGCGGCGCTCGGTCTACAGCCGCAGCTGGATGCCGCAGTCGATGCCTTGTCGCAACTCGCGGCGCAGATCGCTGCGTCCATCCCAGAAGATGCGGGCGGCCCCGGCGCGGTTGAACAGGCCATCGCGGCCGAGCTGCTGGCTTCTGTCGGCTCATTCCACCTCTACGATGAGCGGGGATCCGAACTGGCCAGCTGGGGTGACGACCCGGTGGTTCGACTCTCCGAGTCCGAGCGCAGGGAGCAGGTGCAAGACACCGTGAACAGGGGGGCGCCAGAACGCTCATTGGAATGCGCGGACGCGTGTCGAATCGAAGTCTGGCTACCGGTGATTCATCATTCGGGTGCGATTCGGGTCGCTCGTATCAGCGAACCATTGGTGGTCGTGCTCCAGCGCATGCATCAGGTGCTCGGTATCGATCTGATCCTCACCGCCTCCCAATCCGATGGCCCGATTCGCCTGTTTGGGCGCAACGTGCTGGCGATGAGCCGAGCCGATTTCTTGCAGCCCTGGCTGCAGGTATTCTCACAAGCCAGCTTGCAGGCCCCAGACCAGACGGCCCTCCGCGTTCGCGCCGATGACACCCACTGGGTGCTGTCTTCTCAGGTCATCGGCTGGCAGCAGACGGGCGAAGCCGCCATCGTGCTCGCGATGGATGTCAGCGACTACCAGGCTGCGGTACAACAAGCCAGCCGACGTACAGCGCTGGTGTCTGGAGCGGGCCTGCTGGTTTCGCTATTGGCGGTGATGTGGCTGATCTCGCCGACGTTGAATCGACTCCGCAACGTCACCACGGCGCTACCACTGTTGGCGGAGAACGCGTTCGATGCCGCGCGCAAGACCATTGGCCGCGCAGCACCGGCGGGCCTGGCCCCCACCGACGAGGTGGACGCCCTGAAGCAAAGCGCCAGATGGCTTGCCGACCGGCTGGAGTCGCTGGCGGAGGTCGAGTCTGAAAGCGAGGCCAAGTCCGAGTATCTGGCCATGGCCAGTCATGAAATTCGCACGCCGCTGAACGGCATACTCGGCATGCTCGAGCTGCTCTGGAACGCCCCGATGACCGCGGGCCAGCGTGAGCAAGTCCGCGTAGCACTGGACTCTGCAGAGGCCCTGCGCGCAGTCATCGACGACATTCTGGACATTTCGAGAATCGAGGCACGGCGGCTCGATTTGGAATCCTCAGCGTTCGTGCTTGCCGATGTTGTCCATCAAGCCGCGACCACCTGGTGGGTCCGCGCCCTGCAACAGGGACTGGAGCTGCTGGTCTACATCGACCCGAAACTGTCGACCGAATACCTGGGGGACGCCTCAAGACTCCGCCAAGTCCTGCTCAACTTGATTAGCAATGCCGTGAAATTCACGTCGCAGGGGCAGGTGTTGATTCGTGTCACACCGGCAACCGACCAGGGCGTGATGATCGCGGTTGAAGACACGGGCATCGGCATCGCAGCGGAGGCCCAGGAACGCTTGTTCGAGCCTTTCGCCCAAGCCAGTCGTTCCACCAGCCGTCAGTACGGCGGGAGCGGACTGGGGCTGTCGATTTGCCGAGGGCTTGTTGAGTTAATGGGCGGAACCATTCGCGTAGACTCCCATCCAGGTCATGGCAGTTGTTTTTCGATGCAGTTGCCGCTCAAGCCGGTCAAGAGCGGCAGCCTGCCACTCGGCCTGGGGCCGCTGACCATCAACCTTGCTCAGCTGAAAAACCCGGACGAGCAATCGATTCTGGAGAGTTATTTGGAAGCCGAGCAGCTGCGCGTTACGACGCAGGCAGCCGATCTGCAAATTGAAGAAGCGCCCGGAGCCCTCCGGCAACTTTGCATCCGCGCGACCAGCGGAGCCACGTCCAGCTTGCAACGCCCTGTTAGTCGACACCAGCTGCGGGAGGCCTTGTTGGCCGTCACCAACACCAGCAGCCCTCCCGCCACGTCCACCGCTTCGAGAGCGCTGATCGAGGAACAGCAGCACCGCATTCTGTTGGTTGAGGACCATCCGGTAAACCGTACCGTGCTGACCCGGCAATTGGAGCGACTGGGGTATCAGGTCACAAGCTGTGAGTGCGCCGAAGCGGCATTGCAGCACCTCCGCACCAGGCCTTATGCGCTGATGATCACGGATCTGGAAATGCCGGGGATGGACGGTCTCGCGCTTTGTCGCACCGTCAGAGCTCAGGGCACGGTCAATCAGCACATCCCGATTCTGGTCGCCACTGCGCATACGCAACGCTTCAATCGCGAACATGCCATGGAAGCCGGCGCCACTGACTATCTGATCAAGCCCATCCGCCTGGAGGGACTGAATGCGGCGCTCAGCCGTATCCTGGACTCAGCAACCACCATCCCTGCCACCACGTCCACCGACATTCGGCGGCATGACGTCCCCATCGACACCCGTTATCTGATCGAAGAGCTGGGAGAAGACCCGGGACAATTGCGGAGCACGCTGCGCCTGTTCATTGACACCAACCGAGCAACGCTGTCTGAGTTATCCCCTGCCATTGGCCGCCGTGACTGGCGACAAATCGAGGCACTAACTCACCGGATACTGGGCTCGGCAAGAACAGCGGGCGCCACCCAACTCTGCCAAGCCCTGGAAGCCCTCGGCGAGGCGGCCAAGACGCAGGATCAAAGCATCTCCGCACGGTTCACAGACGTCGAGCAGGTCTTCGTCGCCACGGAACAATTCGTGGACAACCTCTAGACTTCACCCACGAAAATCGTCCGCCTATCGGGCCAACGCGTCCGGCAGACAATGCCTTGCGTATCCTTGCGCAGTCATGCTGCGTGCTCGACCCGAATGAGGGCTTGAATCCAGTAGCCGTGCGCCTCCGAACTTTTGTTCTGGATGTGCATTGCTGCAGTCAGCCTGCGGCTGTGTCTCCCTCCATTCTGAATTGACCCGAGATGAAACCGAACCCGACGACCGTTACCGCCCAGCAAAGCGCACAACAACCAATGAGCGCGTCAGAAAGCATGGGCTGGTTGCTGGGTTTGGTTCGCGCTGCCTGCGATGTGGAGGTCGCGCACTTTGAACCGCGTGGTCACGCATTGCGCCCTCAAACCGATACGCAGCCTGGACTCATGCTCGAACCGGCGGATCGCGATGACATTCGCGAGCTCAGCGAGCTGACGTTGGCTCTCAATGCCCAGAGTTTCCAGGCGCCCAGTATCCGCGGCGCCAGGCAATTTCGTGGCACGACGGCCGCCGGGCGCTCGCGGCGCTTTCGGCACTTCTCCTCGTGGCGTGTTGATGTCGACGGCAACCGCGAGCTTTCGGGTCAGCTGTGTCTTTACTCCAGCGCATCCCGACTGTTGACCCCAGACCAGACCCGACAGGCGCGGCATGCGGCGCAGTTGGCGGCCTCCTGGTTAGGGACGATGAGCGACGCCACAACTGATGACCTGACCGACACGCTGGAGCGGGGGCACGGCGCCGAGCTGCTGGAAAAGGACCTGGCTCGATCGATCAGAACGCTCAAGCCGTTCGTAATCGCCATGATCGACCTGGACCACTTCAAGCAGTTGAACGATTCCTCGGGGCACCACACGGGTGACGAAGCGCTGCAACTCACCGCCCGGCTGCTACGCGAGGTGTACAAGCGCGCAAGTGACGGTGTCGTGCGCTGGGGCGGCGAAGAGTTCCTGGTTTTTCATCCGGAAACCCAGCCCAACGAAGGGACGGAGCGACTCGAATCCTTCATGCTGAAGCTGGCACAGGCCAAGTTCGCACACCCCCATGGCATCGATGGCCGCCTGACAGCTTCGGCCGGCGTGGTGCGATTCCAGCCCAGCCCACAAGACTTCCGTAGCGGCGACATGAAGGCCAAAGCCGAGACGCTGGTGCGCCAAGCCGATCAAGCGATGTACAGAGCCAAGCGGGACGGTCGGAACCGGTTTTGCGTCGGATCGACCCTGGAGCGGCCTGAGACCACAAACGCAAGCACCTAGAAGGACCGCTCGCCTGCCACCATCTGAGGGCTAGACCGCGCAGCGGCGCACTGACGCCGCTGTCCGAGCCGAGGCGCTCGCTCCGGCACCCTTCCCGCATGATTGAACAGCAAGGCGACTCCCCGGCGCACGGAGAGCTGACTCGGGCCGCGCAGGCCCTCGTCGCTTCGCTCCCGCGTCCGATTGGGCCGTCCTGGCCCAATCGTCGAACCGGGGGCTCTCATCCAAATCCCCTTCCCCACCAAACGAAAAAGCCCCGCTGGTGCGGGGCTTAATCATTGCGGAAAAGGAGGGATTGCGCGGCCCATCCCTGGGCCGCGTCCTGCGGACTCGCTGCGCTCGCGCCGATCTGCTCCCGGCAGATCGGTCGAACCGGGGGCTCTCATCCAAATCCCCTTCMCCRCCAAACGAAAAAGCCCCGCTGGTGCGGGGCTTTCTCATTTGGCGGAGAAGGAGGGATAGACTCGGGCCATCCTGGCCCTCGCCGCTGCGCGGCGCCGTCGCTGCGCTCCCGCGTCCGATTGGGCCGTCCTGGCCCAATCGTCGAACCGGGGGCTCTCATCCAAATCCCCTTCCCCACCAAACGAAAAAGCCCCGCTGGCGCGGGGCTTTCTCATTTGGCGGAGAAGGAGGGATTCGAACCCTCGATGAGGCTATAAACCCCATACTCCCTTAGCAGGGGAGCGCCTTCAGCCGCTCGGCCACTTCTCCGTAGGGTTGGCTTGGATGTCGCGGGTGTCGCGCCAGCCAAAGCGGGCGTGATTGTACGCGGCGCGGCGCTTGAGGGCCAGCCGCTTATTCGTCGACGGGCTCGTTGGCCGCTTCTTCCTTCTGGATTCGGTCGTAGATTTCCTGTCGGTGCACTGCGACCGAGCGCGGTGCGTTGACGCCAAGACGTACCTGATTGCCTTTGACGCCCAGAACCGTGACGGTGACCTCGTCACCGATCATGACTGTCTCGCCGACACGTCGGGTCAAAATGAGCATGCTTGTACTCCATGTACAGACCGCAATGTTGCCGTCCCAAGGTCCCTTTGGGCCGTCTCGTGACGCCCCTTGCCAAGGCTTCCGAGAATATCAGAACGCCGGCGGCGTGTTAGATCGCGGTTTCGATGTCCAATCCGAACGCAGCGTGCAGGGCTCGCACGGCGAGTTCGAGATACTTGTCTTCAACAACAACCGAGATCTTGATTTCGGAGGTCGAGATCATTCGGATGTTGATGCCCTCATGCGCCAGCGTCTCGAACATGCGTCCGGCGATGCCCGCGTGTGAGCGCATACCCACTCCGACCACAGAAATCTTCACGATATCCACGGCGCCGAGCACCGCGCCTGCACCCACGCGTTCGGCGGCCGCCCGCAGCACGTCGAGGGTGCGCTCGTAGTCATTGCGATGCACGGTAAACGTGAGGTCTGTGGTCCCGTCGGAACCCACGTTCTGCACGATCATGTCGACTTCGATGTTCGCCTGTCCGACCGGCGACAGCACCGAGGAGGCAATACCGGGTTGATCGGGCACGCCCTTGACCGTGACCTGGGCTTCATCCCGATTGAACGCGATCCCGGAGATCAGCGGTTGTTCCATTTCGTCTTCCTCATCGAGGGAAATCAGCGTGCCGGGACCATCCTGGAAGGTCGATAGCACGCGTAGGGGCACGCGGTACTTACCAGCGAATTCAACGGCGCGAATCTGCAACACCTTGGAGCCCAGGCTCGCCATTTCCAGCATCTCTTCGAAGGTGATGCGGGTCATACGGCGGGCGCGGGGTTCAACGCGCGGGTCGGTGGTGTACACCCCATCCACGTCGGTAAAGATCTGGCACTCGTCGGCCTTGAGCGCGGCGGCAAGCGCCACCCCCGTGGTATCGGAGCCTCCGCGCCCCAGGGTCGTGATGTCTCCGTCTTCGGTCACGCCCTGGAAACCCGCCACGATCACGATGCGACCGGCTTCGAGATCAGCGTCGATCCGTTCACGATCAATGGACTGGATACGGGCCTTGCCATGCGCTTCGTCGGTGACGATGCGCACCTGCCCGCCGGTGTAGGACCGCGCGGGCACGCCCATCTGCTCCAGCACCATGGCCAATAGCGCAATGGTGACCTGCTCGCCGGTCGACAGCAGCACGTCCATTTCACGCGGCTCAGGTTGGGCGCTGGCCTCGCGGGCGAGGCCGATCAGCCGGTCGGTCTCGCCGGACATGGCCGACACCACGACCACCACCTTGTGGCCTTGCGCCCGACTCGCCGCCACCTTGCTGGCGACATGCTTGATGCGCTCGACCGTGGCGACGGATGTCCCGCCAAATTTCTGTACGTACAACGCCATCAGGCATCTGCCTCCGTGGCCAATTGGGTTTGCAGCCATCGCCGCGCGGCATCCAGCGCGGTGTCGAGTCCCTCCGGCTGGCTGCCACCTGCTTGCGCCATGTCGGGACGGCCGCCGCCACGCCCGCCGACTTCAGCCGCCGCGATGTTGACCAGATCGCCCGCCTTCACGCGAGCGGTCGCGTCCTTGGACACGCCGGCGATGAGCAAGACCTTCTCGCCCTGCACCGCTCCAAGCACGATGGCGGCGGTACCCAGCTTGTTTTTCAGCTGGTCGACCGTGTCGCGTAGCGTCTTGACGTCAGCGCCATCCAGGCGCGCGGCCAGCGTTGCGACGCCGCCGTGCTCTACGGCCTGACTCGCCAGATCGGAGCCCTGTGACGACGCCAGCTTGCCCTTGAGTCGCTCCAGCTCCTTCTCCAGTTGGCGGCTACGCTCGACCAGACCGGCCACCTTGCCTTCCACTTCATCCGGTGAGGACTTGACCAGCCCGGCGATGCCGTCCAGCCGCGCCTGCGCACCACGAACCCAGTCCAGGGCGTCGAGCCCGGTGACGGCTTCGATGCGGCGCACCCCGGCGGCCACGCCCGATTCCGAGGTGATTTTGAACAGGCCGATATCACCCAAACGCTGGACATGCGTGCCGCCGCAGAGTTCGGTCGAGAACTCGCCGAACTGGAGCACCCTGACCTTGTCGCCGTACTTCTCTCCGAACAAGGCCATGGCGCCAGAGGCGATGGCATCGTCATAGCTTTGCTCGCGGGTCTGCGCCGCCGTGTTGGTGAGAATGCGCGCATTCACACGCTGTTCGATCTCGGCCAGTTGCTCGGCTGTGACCGGCTCCGGCTGGGAGAAGTCAAAGCGCAGACGATCTGGAGCGACCAGAGAGCCTTTCTGCGCCACGTGTTCGCCCAGGGTCTCGCGCAACACCGCATGCAGCAGATGCGTCGCCGAATGGTTGCGCATGATGGCCGCCCGCCGCGCGCTATCGATACGCGCGTCCACCACATCACCGACGGCGAGGCGCCCCCCGGTCACAGAGCCGTGATGGCCAAAGGCCCCACCCGGCTGCTTGCGGGTATCGGTGACACGGAACACGGTCTCGCCGCAGCGCAGTTCGCCGGTATCGCCCACCTGGCCGCCCGACTCGGCGTAAAACGGTGTCGAATCCAACACCACAATGGCCGACTGTCCCGGCTGGATGGATTCCACTATGTCGCCGTCGACGATGAGCGTTGTGACCCGACCCTGGCCCTCGACCTCGGCGTAACCGACAAACTCGGTCGCCTCGGTCACCGCCACGGCGGATTCCGCCGCGCCGAAACGGCTGGCCGCGCGTGCACGCTGGCGCTGGGCTTCCATCGCGGACTCAAAACCGGCCATGTCCACGGTGACATCGCGCTCACGGCAGACATCGGCGGTGAGGTCGACCGGAAATCCATAGGTGTCGTAGAGCTTGAAGGCCACCTCACCCGGCAGCACCTGGCCGTCCACCTCGGCCAGCGCGCTTTCCAGTAGCTGCATGCCCTGGGCCAGGGTCTCGGCAAAGCGCTGCTCCTCGCGGCGAATGGTCTGCTCCACATGCGATGCGGCGTTGGCCAATTCGGGGTAGGCCGCGCCCATTTGCTCCACCAGCGGCGCGACCAGCTTGTCGAAGAATGGCTCGTCGATCCCCAGCTTGTACCCGTGCCGGATCGCCCGACGCATGATCCGCCGCAGGACAAAACCACGGCCCTCATTGGACGGCAGCACGCCGTCGACGATCAGGAATGCGGTGGCCCGGATATGGTCGGCGATGACCTTGAGCGAGGGATGCTCCAGATCCTTCTGGCCGGCAATCGCGCCGGCGGCCCGGATCAAGGCCTGGAACAAGTCGATTTCGTAGTTCGAATGCACGCCCTGGAGCACGGCGGCCAAACGCTCCAGGCCCATGCCGGTATCCACGGACGGTGCTGGCAGCGGCGCCAGCGTGCCATCGGCCGCCCGGTCGTACTGCATGAACACGAGATTCCAGATCTCGATGTAACGGTCGCCGTCTTCTTCGGGCGTTCCCGGCGGGCCGCCTGGAACCTCGGGTCCATGGTCGTAGAAGATTTCCGAACAGGGACCGCAGGGCCCCGTATCGCCCATGGTCCAGAAATTATCCTTGGCGCCGATCCGCGAGAAGCGCTCGGGGCTAACTCCCAGCTCGTCCAGCCAGATGGATGCAGCCTCGTCATCTTCTTCAAACACCGTGACCCAAAGCTTTTCGGGCGGTAAACCCAGCTTCTCGGTCAGAAAGGTCCATGCAAAGTGGATGGCTTCGCGTTTGAAGTAATCCCCGAAACTGAAATTACCCAGCATTTCGAAGAACGTGTGGTGCCGCGCGGTGTAGCCGACGTTATCGAGATCGTTGTGCTTGCCACCGGCACGGACACAGCGCTGCGAACTCACAGCACGGCTGTAGTCCCGACGTTCCTGCCCAAGAAATGTTTCCTTGAATTGCACCATCCCTGCATTGGTGAACAACAAGGTCGGATCATTGCCCGGCACCAGCGAGCTGGACCGCACGACGGCGTGTTCCTGCTCGGCAAAGTAGTCGAGAAACTGCTGTCGAATTTGCGCGAGTGTGATCATGCTCGGCCGGTGTTGGCTAGGTGAAAAAGGCGCGAAAGGATACGGTAGGACAGCAGCAAATCCCAAACTTCGACCATTCCGGATGGATACGATGCGCGCCTTTACCCGAATGCCTGTCCGCCGACGAAATCACACTCGACGCCAGGGTGGAGCCGGCGTTTTCATCGGGCTCGTCCTGCTGACATGCGCGGGGCGCGTCTCGGCAAGCCCGTCAGCCCCAGCAGCCAGCCCTGGCGGGCCGTTCGAATTCGCACTCGGCACCTATAACAATCAAGCGTTTGAAAGCGCCAGGGCACGATTCGAAGACTTGGCGCATCTTGGGCAGGCGTCTGCCCAAAGAAATCTGGCGGTCATGCTGGTCAAGGGCGAGGGAGGTGATCGCAACCTGCCCGCCGCCTACGCTTGGCTGACTGTGGCGGCCTCGCAAGGCGACTCGCAGGCCCAGGCGTTACAAGCACGAGCGGAAGCGCTGCTGAAGGATTCCGCGCAACTGGCGCTCGCTCACAAACTGGCTGAATCCTGGACATCTCAATTCTCGGAGCGGGCGGTCATGCAGAGCATCGAACCCGACTATGAGACATCGGATGCCGATTCGGAAGACTGGAAGAGTCTTCGCAATCTCACGGCCATCGAGCGAACCGCGCCGAGCTATCCCCCCCCGACTCGCCAGTCGTGGCGTCGAGGGTTGGGCCCAAATCCAGTTTCTGCTGCCTGATCACGGGCATCCGAGAGACTTGCGCTTGATTGCAAGTACGGAACCCGAATTTGCCAGAGCGGCGGCCGATGCCCTCAGACACTGGACATTCACGCTTCGCCGTACCGGCCTCACGCGGACGTATTCACAGCGGTTCAACTTCAGCAATAACCGTAGTGCTCGTCACGAGCACATGTTGGCGGATGTCATTCAGCACCTCGAGGAACAGGCCCATGAGGGTGATGTCACCGCGATGTACAGACTGGCATGGGCCATTGAATCGCTACCGACCGATCATGCATCGCTCAGCGATAGCACCTCACTGCAGTGGCTTTACTCGTCTGCAGTCCACGGCCTGCGCGACGCCATGTACGACGTCAGTCAGCGCCTACGGAGCGGCCGGGGTTGCAAGGCAGACCCGACCAAGGCGGACCGGTGGCGCAGCATCGCAGCCGCACACGGACAGCCTGACGCCCTGCGCGATCTCGCCACGCAGGCCGCTCGATCGGATTCACCCGCTGAGGCGATCTTCTACATACGCGGCGCAAGCGCGCTGGGCGGTCGCCCAACGGATACAGCACGACTCGCATGGCTGCTGGCGACGATTGACGACGACACCGCACGCGAGGGCCGTCGCGCGCTCGACCTGATCAACTCCATCGAGCAGAGCTATCTTGACGAAGCGGCCTGGCACGAGATTCACGCCGCTGCGCTAGCAGAAACGGGCCAGTGGCGGACTGCCATCGCAGCCCAACAATCCGCGATCAAGCAGCTGAATAAACTAGGGATTCCAACCGATGACGCCACCCACCGGCTGCAAGCCTATGAGAATCAGCGCGCGCTACGCCTGCCGTTAGACAGCCTGCCCTACTAGCGCACGGTCAACCACGCCAAAGACATCCTCGCGCGTCGTCGTCCCGCTCTAAACACGTCCAACCACCGCCCCCGGCAGGCCTACCCCAGCAACAGGTCGCCAATCACGCTGGAGGGATACCCCCGGCTGGCCAGGAACCGGGCACGTCGAGCGGTCTCGCGTTGGTCACTGGCCGGCGATGGTCCGAACTTGGAAAGCAGCGCTTCGCGGGCCAAGTCTCGCCAGTCGGGTGCCGCTTCCTCAATGGCCGCATCAACCAGGTGACTATCGATACCGGCTTCGCGCAGCAAGGCTCGTATTTTCATCGGCCCGTGGCCTCTGGCTAGCGAGGCCCGCACCCGCGCTTCGGTAAAGCGGGCATCGGACTGGTAGCCCGCCTCCACGAGTTGCTGGATCACCTCATCGATGAGGTCGTGATCCTGGTAGCGCTTTCGCAATTTCTGCCGCAGCTCGCGAGCGGAATGCTCGCGAGCCGCCAGCAGCGCAACCGCCTTGTCGCGTACGACATCAGCGGTTGCGGGTTCAGCCGTCATGCTCAACCTTCGGCGGCTTCCGCCTCTGCCAGCTCGGGGTTCTGCTTGGGCAGCAGAATTGCGCGAACCTTGGCCTCGATTTCCTCGGCCATCTCCGGGTGCTCCTTGAGGTACACGCGGGTGTTTTCCTTGCCCTGGCCGATCCGGTCGCTGCCGTAGCTGTACCAGGAACCGGACTTGTCGATGATGTTGTTGGCGACACCCAGATCAATGAGTTCGCCCAGGCGGGACACACCCTCGTTGTAGAGAATTTCGAACTCCGCCTGACGGAATGGTGGGGCCATCTTGTTCTTGACGACCTTCACGCGCGTCTGGTTGCCAATGACCTCGTCGCCCTTCTTCACCGAACCGATGCGGCGAATATCCATGCGCACGGAGGAGTAGAACTTCAGCGCATTACCACCGGTGGTGGTTTCCGGGCTGCCGAACATGACACCGATCTTCATACGGATCTGGTTGATGAAAATGACGATGGTGTTCGAGCGCTTGATGTTGCCCGTGAGCTTGCGCAGCGCCTGGCTCATGAGCCGTGCCTGCAAGCCGACATGGGAATCACCCATCTCGCCTTCGATTTCCGCCTTGGGGACCAGGGCGGCCACCGAGTCGACGACCACGATGTCGACGGCGTTGGAACGCACGAGCATGTCGGCAATCTCCAGCGCCTGCTCACCCGTGTCGGGCTGGCTGACCAGCAGGTCATCAACATTCACGCCCAGCTTGGCGGCGTACTGCGGGTCCAGCGCGTGCTCGGCATCGATGAACGCGGCCGTGCCACCGGCCTTCTGTGTCTCGGCCACGCAGTGCAGCGTTAGCGTGGTCTTACCGGAAGACTCCGGTCCGTAGATTTCGACGACGCGACCACGTGGCAGGCCACCTATGCCCAGGGCCACGTCCAGCGTCAGTGAGCCGGTGGAGACCGAGGCGATATCCCGCGATGCACCGGCATCGCCCATCCGCATCACGGACCCCTTACCGAACTGGCGCTCGATCTGGGTTAGCGCGGCGGCCAAAGCCTTCTTACGATTCTCATCCATACTGTTTATTCCGTCAGTAGTCGGCGCATTGTGCCATAGATTCTGCGCGTGCGATGCAACCCGCCAGCGCGTGACGCACGCTTTGTTCCCGAACCGCTTCGCGGCCTCCCTCGAACACACGGGATTCCGTGCTGGAACCGGACACATCGTCCCAGCCAAACCACACAAGCCCGACAGGCTTGTCCGCGCTGCCCCCACCCGGCCCGGCAATGCCGGAGATGCTAACCGCCAGGCTGGCGCCCAAGCGGCGCCGGGCCTCGGCCGCCAGCACCTGCACCACCGGTTCGCTCACCGCACCATGCTCGGCCAGCATCGCCGCAGGCACGCCGAGCAAATCCTGCTTGGCCTGGTTCGAGTAGCAGACGATGCCGCCCATAAACCAGGCCGAGCTGCCTGGACGGTCTGTGAGCGCCTTGGCCACCCAACCGCCCGTGCAGGATTCGGCCGTCGCCAGCGTCGCTCGTCGGGCTTGCAGCAGGGCGGCCAGCGTCGCGACCTGAGCGCCCATCGCGGAAGTGATTGGCATGCGGAACATCCGGAGTCGGGACAAAGGACATCAGCTTGCAATCGACTGATCGTGCCTTGCAACGCGGGGTCGGCCAGCACCCGCGGCCGCCGAGGCAATGCGGATCGATCAGCGTTGCCCTAGCATATCGCGTTTGATCGCCAGCCCAGACCCAACGTGACGAAGTCCAGCACCGCCCATACGCCGATGATGCAGCAGTATCTCGGGCTCAAGGCGCAACATCCCGACCTGCTGCTGTTCTATCGGATGGGCGATTTTTACGAGTTGTTCTACGACGACGCGCGACGCGCCGCCGAGCTGCTCGACATCACGCTGACCAATCGCGGCCAGTCGGCCGGACAACCGATTCCGATGGCGGGCGTCCCCCATCACTCGGTCGAGCAGTACCTGGCGCGGCTGGTCCGACTGGGCGAGTCGGTCGCCCTCTGCGAGCAGATCGGAGATCCGGCCACTAGCAAGGGCCCGGTCGAGCGCAAGGTGGTGCGGATCGTGACCCCCGGCACGCTCACCGACGAGGCGTTGCTGGATGCACGACGGGAAAGCCTGCTCGCCGCTGCCTGTGAACTGGACGGGCGATGGGGCCTGGCCCGGTTGGAGCTATCCACCGGACGCTTCGTGCTCAGCGAGCCACCGACCACTGAAGCCTTGCAGGCCGAGCTGGCCCGGCTCAACCCGGCCGAACTGCTGTTACCGGAAGATGTTCAGGTCGACACGACGGCCACCTGCCGAGGCCGCCCACCGTGGCATTTCGACCCGGATGCCGCACGCGATCGGGTTTGCAGCGCTTTCGGCGTCAAGAACCTGGACGGGTTCGGCTGCGAGGATTGCACCGCTGCTGTGGCAGCGGCCGGCGCGCTGCTGGACTTTGTCGCCGAGACCCAACGCGATGCACAGCCCCTGTTGTCGGGCCTGAGCCTGGAACAGCCCTCCGATGCGCTGCTCCTGGATAGCGTGACGCGACGCAATCTGGAGATCGAGCAGTCGCTGGCCGGTGACGCCAAGTTCAGCCTGGTGGGCTTGCTGGATCAGTGCAAGACCGCAATGGGCAGCCGCGAGCTCAGGCGCTGGTTGGGTCGGCCACTGCGTGACCGTGCCGTGCTGCGTGACCGCCATGCCGCCATCGGCGACTTCATGCGGGCAGATGCCCCCGGGGTGGCCGCCGACACCGCGCGGCATCTCCTGCGTCAGGTGGCCGACGTGGAACGGATCCTCGGCCGGGTGGCGCTTCGCTCCGCCCGCCCACGAGACCTGACCGGCCTGTCGACCACATTGGCCTGCCTGCCCGAACTCATCGATGCATTGTCGGTGTGCCAAGCCCCGCTGACCCAGGCCTGTATCCAGGCACTGGGCCGGCATGACGTGCTGGCAGACCTGCTGCAGCGCGCCATCATTGATGAACCCCCGCTGCTGATTCGAGACGGCGGCGTTCTTCGCGAAGGCTTCGATGCCGAGCTCGATGAGCTACGCGGCCTGTCTCGCAACGCGGACGGCTATTTGCGCGACCTGGAGGCACGGGAGCGGCAGCGACTCGGTGCCGACCGCCTGAAGGTGGGATACAACCGCGTGCACGGCTACTACATCGAGTTGCCGCGCTCGCAGTCGGGCGCAGCACCAGACGACTACACACGGCGGCAAACACTCAAGAACGCCGAGCGCTTCATCACACCCGAGCTCAAGCAGTTCGAGGACAAGGTGCTCTCGGCGCGTGAACGCGCGCTGGCACGCGAAAAGCAGCTGTACGCCGAATTGCTGGAGCGCATCGCCGCCGA